>JBGCFE010000083.1:0-5574 GCA_045106775.1 Halioglobus sp. | reverse complement strand
GCTGAATCGCAATGCATTTGTTGGTCATCAAAGAAGACATCGGCTTGATAAGCGCGCAAAAACTCTGCCTTGTTTAGGCCGCCCAGAAAAATAGATTCATCAATGCGAATATTCCATGCACGCAGGGTGCGAATCACACGTCCATGCGCTGGCGCCGAACGCGCGGTGACCAACGCAGTTCGAATAGGCGCTTCTGTCGGTGGGAACGATTGCTGCAAATGATGAAGAGCAGACAAGAAGGGCTTGAATGGCCCGCCCGCCAATGGCTGTTTGGCGGCGGCTATCTCGCTGGCGGTAAACGCTTCGAGGCCATCTGCTTTGTACACTTTCTCGGCTTCATCAGAGAACAATACCGCGTCGCCATCAAACGCGAAGCGCAGCTGTTGAGTCTCGGAATCTGTACTGTTGCCAGAACGCGATAGAAGCGTGGCTGCTGCTACTCCGCTATCGAGCGCGTAACGAACATCTTCAGCTTCGGTGGAGAGGAATAGCTTGCACCCAAACGCATTGATATATCGCCAGGGGCTTTGTCCGCCACAAAACGCGGCTCGGCTGATATCCAGTTCATAGTGCTGAATGGAATTAAAAACGCGAAGCCCGGTGTCGGCACTATTGCGCGACAGCAGCACAACTTCAACGCGGGAGTCTTCAGGCAGGCTTTCGTTTAACTTAAGTAGTTTGGTGACCAGGGGAAATGCTTCGCCCTGAGCAAGAGGCTCGTCTTCACGGGCAACCTGATAGGCAGAATAGGCTGCTAAGCCCTGCGTTTCGTAAATTTCGTGGCTCTCGTCAAGGTTAAATAACGCCCGTGAAGAGATCGCGATGACCAGTTTGTCGTCGGAGAACTGCTGCATTAGTGCAGGATACGCAGTTGTTGTGCCTCGTACCAGTGCGCTAGTTAACCTTTAGAAGGCCTCGCTCTTCAAGCTCCAGCAAAAGCAACTGTTGTGTAATGAACTCTTTCGTCGTTCCCGGGTGCTCCAGATGCACGCGCTCCAAAAATGGTCTGGCTGCTTCTGGGTCTGCCTTGTGAAAAAGTGCCTTTACCGTAGCGGCTGCAAAATGAGCCGGCTCCTCACTCAACGCTTTAATTTCACGCAAGCTGGCAGCTAACGCCAGCTCCTGATCGGTCATGGCGGTGCCAAAGGGGTAATCTGGCAGCAGGCCACTCTTCTGATGGGGGGCCAGTTGCTGTGCTAAGCGCTCTGGTGTGTTGTTCTGGGCGGTGATGGGCACGCGGTAATCACCCTCAACCTTGCCGTGCTGTTTGGCAAATTCCAGCAACTTGCTCTGAAAACGCGAATCCGCAACGTTGATTAGACGCTTAATAGTCTCTGCATCGCTTTGGCCTCGAATATCGGCAATACCGTATTCGGTAACAATAATGTCTCTGAGATGTTTGGGAATCGTAGCGTGACCATAGAACGGAACAATATTGGATTTCGCATCACTGCCCTGGCCCCGGGTGCTACGGATACACAGCACTGATCGGGCTCCGGGTAGATCGTGGGCCATTGCCACGAAATTGTACTGCCCGCCTACTCCACTGATCACAGTGCCATCTTCAAGTGCATCTGACGCGACAGCGCCGGTGAGCGATACCATCATTCCTGTGTTGATAAAGCGCGCATCTTTTCGCTGTTCGCTGTACAGCGGGTAGTTAAGCAGCAATTGGTTGGTACGCGACACCCCTGTCATCTGAACTTGTGTCTGCATCTCAGGCGACAGGTTGTTGAGCTTTTCGTAAAAATCGCGCGGGCCCAGAAAAAATCCACCGTGCAAGATCTTGCCGTTTTTCAATTGTCCATCGCCAGTACTGGCGATGAGCGCTGCACGGGTATCCGGGTCGTCCAAGTCGTTGGCATATGCGGTGCCCTCGACGACTAGCACATTATTCTTCAGGCTAACGGCGCTGCCAATGATTCCCCAGTGCGCCAGAGATTCAACGTCTGCGACCCCAAGGCTTTTGGGTATGATATTGAGCCCACGCGCTTCTCGATAAAATGCCTCGTTAACCTCTTCATTTAACGTTCCGGCATTGAGGCCACGCTGCAGTTCGACATGATCGTAAACACGGCGTTTGATAATACCTCTTTCAATCAGGTGCATCATGCCATTTACAAACATTTCGGTGGAAACGTAGAGGCCTTGACTAAACGGATTGCCAGGTGAAACTGCTTTAGTATGCTGGTGCGTAATGTCTTGGAGAATATCGTGATAGGCCGTGTTATTTTCGTGCCGCAGAACACAGGCGTGCGCAACGGCATCGCCTAGCGAGCCAATGCCAATTTGAAGTGTGCCGCCATCGACAATCAGGCTGCTCGCATGCAGGCCCGTTGCATAATCTTGTAGCGGAACAGCGGCATTGGGCACAGCAAACAGTGTGTTGTTGTATTTGGGGTTTGAGACCACCGCATCAAAACGTGTCGCCGGCACCTCGGCTTCCCCGCCCATAAAGGGCAGGTCGTCATGAACCTGCGCAGTGAGATAGGCATTAACCTGCCCCGAATCAACGCGCTCAAACAACTCGAGTGTTAAATCTGTGTTGCACGACAGGCTTAGAGAAAGCTCCCCGTTACGTTCACAACCGGCAACCATTTGCGCCAGCACATTCACACCGGCGTCGCACATGTCGCGCAGTATGTGAGTGTAATTGCTAGAAACATAGCTCTGCTGGGCGGCGGGCTTACCCTTATGTGAACCGGCGCGAACGTAATACTCGGTTACTCGAATGTTGTCGGGTAACGCCCCTTTTTTCTGTGGCTTAACGTAATCCAGTTCTTCATAGTTTCCAAACAGGCGCTCAAAGATAGGGCCAGCCAGGTGCTCTTCTATTTCGCTTCCCGCCGTGGGGACCTCCAGGCTTAGCGCAGTATGAATGTGTAAGCTTATTGTGCTGTCTTGCACTGCGCGCCGGTAAAAGGCATTGAGAAGCTGTACTGGTTTGCCTAGGCCCAGCGGCGAAGCAACAACTAGCTCCTTGCCGACTGCGGCAATGGCGGCCTCAACACAGGCGTCAACGTCGTTTAGTACATGGGTCATTGCGTTGTGTTCTCTCGGCTTGTATCGGGCGCGGCTTCGCCCGCAGAGTCGCTAGCAAAATACTCTTTAGTGAGGGTAAATACTAACGGCCCTAGTAATATCAGTGCAATGAGATTGGGTATGGCCATGAAGGCATTGAGCGTGTCGGCGATAATCCACACCAGGTCGAGCTGGGCAACCGCGCCTACCGGCAAGGCCAAAACCCAAGCAATACGGAAAGGCAGGATGCCTTTGGTACCGACTAGAAATACTACGCAGCGCTCACCGTAGAACGACCAACCAATCATGGTGGTAAACGCAAATAGGCATAAACCCAGGGTAACCACGTATTGTCCACCGGGAAGTGCTGCTGAAAACGCCGATGTGGTTAACACTGCGCCGCTGAGCCCGCTGGGCCACACATCCATAATGATGATAACTAGCCCTGTCATGGTGCACACAATGAGGGTATCTAAGAAGGTACCCAGCATGGCGATCATGCCCTGCTTTACAGGCTGATTGGTGCGCGCAGCTGCGTGCGCAATGGGCGCACTGCCAAGACCTGCCTCATTGGAAAATATGCCTCTTGCCACGCCCATTCGCAGAGCCGCCCAAACAGTTGCACCGGCAAAGCCGCCAGTGGCAGCCACGGGCGAAAACGCGCTTTTTACGATCAATGCCACTGCACTGGGTACCGCGCTGATATTCATTACCAGGATGAGAAGGCTAACCAAAATGTAGGCAATTGCCATAAACGGCACGACTACGCTGGCAACCCTCGCAATACGTTGAATACCGCCAAGCACGACTGCCCCAACCAACACCATGAGCACGATGCCTGTTAATCCGTTAGGTACGGCGAATTCATCGGCGAGCACCTGGGCCACCGAGTTGGACTGTACGGTGTTGGCAAGACCAAAACCCGCAAGGCTACCAAACAGCGCAAATGCGTAAGCAAGCCAGTGCCAGCGAGGATGCAATCCATTTTTAATGTAATACATAGGGCCGCCACTGTAATTGCCCTGTGCGTCCTGCTCGCGAAAGCGTACGGCGCATACCGCTTCTGCATACTTTGTGGCCATACCCACTAGCGCTGCGACCCACATCCAAAACAGTGCCCCAGGCCCGCCCATCGCGATGGCCACGGCCACGCCCGCAATGTTACCCGTGCCAATGGTGGCTGATAACGACGTCATTAACGCACTAAAGGGTGAAATGTCACCCTTGCCTTGCGTTGCACCTTTGCCCGACCGGCCCTGCCAGAGTAGCCGGAAAGCGCGGGGGATGTTGCGAATAGTCATGAATCGCAAGCCGAAAGATAGGTAAATCCCCGTGCCAAGCAACAACGCCAGCATGGGAACACCCCATGCCCAGGCATTAACCGTGGTGACAAACTCGGTCATGGTGTTCTGGTTGCCCCTGCGGCGTCGAAGCCGCTACTTTGTGGAAAGACACCGAAAACACCGCCTGTGTGGATAAACACAATGTCTTCGCAGCCTTCGAAACGGCCTTGCTCAATTTCTTGCACAAGGCCCGTAAATGCTTTGCCTGTATAGACCGGATCAAGCAGCACCCCTTCTAATGCAGCCAGTTCACGGATCATCTGAAAGACCTCGGGGTCTGCGATACCGTAACCCTCGCCTACGTGGCCATCTAGCACGCGAGGTTGATAACTGATCGCAGGGGCCTGCGGAAACTTCTCTTGCCAGTCAGCAATGTCTGCAGTGACCTTACGTCTAAAGTAGGCCTCATCATCACACACGTTGACGCCCCATACGGTGGCGGGAAGAGCGTGTAATACGCTTCCAGCGGTTAAGCCTGCCTGTGTGCCTCCGGAGCCGCTTGCCGCGACGATGTGGGCCTGCTCTATTCCATGGTGTCGAAAATCGGCCTTCAACTCCTCGCAGGCGCTAATGTACCCCCATGCACCAATGCCATCGCTGCCCCCTGTCGGTATCGCTAGCGCTTTACGCCCGGCTTCAGCGTAGTGCGCCCGCCACTGCTCAAAGTACTGTTTGATATTGCGAAAGTAGTCTTGTGGGGGGTAGCAGTTGATTTCTGCGCCAGCCAACTGATCAAGCAGAAAATTGCCCTCTGCAGAGTCAGGCACTTCGCCGCGCAGCAAAAGATGCACCTTCAGCCCAAGTTGGGCGCCGGCAAAGGCTGTGGCACGGCAGTGGTTACTCTGTAATCCGCCACAGGTGATTAGCGTATCGTACCCATTGTCAATGGCGTGTGCCGCGATGTACTCGAGCTTGCGAACTTTGTTACCGCTGAGCAAGCACCCTGTGAGATCGTCGCGCTTTACCCACAGGCGATGGCCGTTGCCCCATCGCGAAGAGGCGCGTTCGAGAAACTGCAGGGGCGTGGGTGTTTGCGCCAGGTCTATCTTGCGGGGGTAGACCAGAGCCACGGGTTAGCCGATTGTCTTGAGAGTGCCTTTGGGCAGAACAGCATGTAGATGCACGCGCTGAAACTTCATTTCTACGTTGTTGGCGACGTTCAGTACCATGTAATTGTCATCCAGGGCCGTTACTTTCCCCAGGATTCCCG
>JBGCFE010000082.1:0-25491 GCA_045106775.1 Halioglobus sp. | reverse complement strand
TGCCCATTCTGGTTGACCAGGGTGAAGCGGACGACTTTTTAACAGAACAGCTCAAACCCGAGCTGCTGCAAAAAGCGGCCGATGATGCGGACTACCCCATCACACTGCGAATGCAGCCGGGTTACGACCACAGCTACTTCTTCATCGCCTCGTTCATTGGCGATCATATCGCGTTCCATGCAAAACATTTAACAGCCTGATACCGCTTCCTGCGCGCTTAACATTTGTTAATGCGCGCCGTTTTCGCAAGCCCTATAGTCACGTTTTAAGCTTACGTTTCAGCCTTGACAGCGAAACTGCATCAACGCCGAGGTAGGACGCAATATGAAACTGCGGAACGCGATCCAGAAGATGTTTTTCATGTTCAAGAAGCCACTCATAGCGCTGCTGAGCATTGAGCGTTAGCAGCATGGCCTCGCGCTGCTCGTTGCGAATGAAAGCATTGCTCAATAGATTCAAGTGGAGTTGCGCCACCTGTGGATTTTTGCTGGCTGCGGCCAGCAACCCAGAGTAAGGGAACGTGAGCACCACGGTTGGCTCAAGCGCAGCTATAGCGAAAGGGGCCGCGGTGCCTGTGATAGCGGCGCTAACGGGGCCCGCAACCTGCCCCTCGGTCATAAACGCCTTATTGCGTTCTTTGCCATCGGCAGAGGTGTAAAACAGGCGCACCAGGCCAGCGTCAATGAGATAGAGCGTGTCGCCCACATCGCCGACATGCACCAGGTACTCATCGGCACTGTAGGTGGCAAGGGTCATCTTGCCGAGCCAATCATCGGTACCCGCAAATGCGGTACCGGCGGCGTCACCCAGTGACCAGCGCTGAAGCCAGGGCTGCAGGCGGTTTTGAAGGTCTTTGGTTGTCATGGGAAAAGTGTAAACTGTTGATATGCCCTGTACAGAGAAAAAATGTGCAGGGCAAAGAACTACCGCGAAGAGGAAAAGGTTATGAGCGAAGCTGCGAATGCTGCAAATAGTGTCGTCATGAATATGGACGAATCCAACGAGTTGATGCAACAGCCAGAGAGCGTTGAGGAAATTCGACTAGACCGCAAGAAAAAGCTGGCCGCAGCACTGCGACTGTTTGGCAAGTTCGGGTTTGATGAAGGTGTCGCTGGGCATATCACCGTGCGCGACCCTGAAAAACTTGATCACTTCTGGGTAAACCCCATGGGTAAATCTTTTAAGCAGATGAAAGTGTCTGATCTGCTACTGGTAGATCATCATGGCGAGGTAGTCGAGGGCAAAGGCCTGCTCAACGGCGCGGCTTTTACCATTCACTCACGCATTCACATGGCCAACCCTAAGGTCACCGCAGCAGCGCACTCGCACTCGGTGTATGGCAAGGCCTTCTCTGCATTACGCAAAACGCTGGACCCGTTGACACAGGACAGCTGCGCATTTTACGAAGATCACGTGTTGTTTGATGATTTCACTGGCGTGGTGTTAGACAACACCGAGGGCGAGCGCATAGCCGAAGCACTGGGCGACAGTAAAGCCGCAATTCTCGCTAACCATGGCTTGCTAACGGTAGGCGAAACGATTGACGCGGCCGCGTGGTGGTACATCACAATGGAACGCACCTGCCAGGCACAACTGATGGCCGAAGCCGCTGGCGAAACCACCAGCATTGATCACGACGTGGCGCTGATGACGCGCGGCACTGTCGGCAGCCCACTGGCGGGCTGGTTCAGCTTTCAGCCGCTGTATGATGTGATCATTGAGGAGCAGCCTGAGCTTCTCGACTAAACAGCCTGAGCTTCTTGAGTAAACAGCCTGAGCTTCTTGAAAAAACAGCCTGAGCGTCTCGACTAAACAGCCTGAACTTTTTTGATTAATAACGCTGGGATATTCGATTTTGTTGTAGGTCCCGGCGTAAACAACCGAAATAGGCTCCGCTTACTCGGAAGGCTGAGATACTCGACGCGGAGCCTATTTCGGTTGCTTACGCCTGCACTGCGACGGTTGTTCGATATCGAAGCCTTGGTAGCGAGGTGATTTGCAGTGCCGGGCTGATTTGGCGTGCCGACGTGATTCAGAGTACAGCTCCGTCAACGAAGCGTGCAGCCAGGCCCAGCGGGGATACGCTCCCCAAGCGAATATCTCAGCCCGCTGAGCTAGGGGAGCGTATCCCCGCTGGGCCGGAATCGAAGCTCATTTTCCTTGCTCACCTTCCACAAAAAAGCAAAAGACTACTCAAGCTCCTGAGCATCCCGCATGATGTGACCATTGAGGAGCAGCCTGAGCTTCTTACTTAGACAGCCTGAGCTTCTTGATTAAGAACGCTGGGATACTTGATCTTTTTGTAGGTCCCGGCGTAAGCAACCGAAATAGGCTCCGCTTACTCGGAAGGCTGAGTTACTCGACGCGGAGCCTATTTCGGTTGCTTACGCCTGGCGCTGCGCCAGTTGTTCGATATCGGAGCCTTGGCAATGAGGTGATTTGGCGTGCCGACGTGATTCACAGTGCAGCTCCGTCAACGAAGCGTGCAGCCAGGCCCAGCGGGGATACGCTCCCCAAGCGAATATCTCAGCCCGCTGAGCTAGGGGAGCGTATCCCCGCTGGGCCGGAATCGAAGCTCATATTACTCGCTCATCTTCCTTGCTAACCTTCCATAAAAAGCAAAAAGGCTACTCAAGCTCCTGAGCCTCCCGCATACGCTCCTGCCGCTCTTCTTCTTCACGAATAGCCTCACGAATCTCCAGCATCACAGAATCAACATCTGCATCGTGAGTATCTTCAACCGCGGTGCCGGTAAGTGTGCTCTCCGGGTTAAGCGCCCCGTCTTCATACAGCTCCCAGATCTCCTGCGGATAACGCGTATTAGCAAGCTCCGGCGCGAACTGCGCATAGTAATCAGTGATCTTATTAATATCGCGTTCCAGCATGACCTGCGCATTGTTATTCGCCGAGGCATCAACGGCCTGCGGTAAATCAATAATGACGGGGCCTTCTTCGTCCACCAGCACATTAAATTCAGATAAATCACCGTGCACCAGGCCAGCGCATAACATGCGCACCACATAGCGCATCATCAAGGTGTGATCTTCAATAGCCTGTTCGCGCGACATAGAGACGTCATTGAGACGCGGCGCGACATCACCCTCCTCGTCTGTCACTAGCTCCATGAGCATCACGCCATCAAAGCAACCATATGGCTCTGGCACACGAACATCGGCTCTTGCCAGGCGATACAATGCATCTACTTCGGCATTCTGCCAAATGGCCTCTTGCTGCTCACGGCCATAGCGCGAACCTTTTTCCATGGCCCGGGCGCGGCGGCTGTTACGCACTTTGCGCCCTTCTGTGTATTGAGCGGCTTTTTTGAAACTGCGTTTAGCGGCCTCTTTATAAATTTTAGCGCAGCGCAGTTTAGAACCACTGCGCACAACGTAAACGTCGGCCTCCTTGCCACTCATGAGAGGCCGGATCACTTCATCAATTATGCCGTCGTGCAGCAAGGGCTGTAAGCGCTTTGGGACTTTCATCGTCGTAGGTTATTTCACAGAGACGCCATTGGGTTCGATTGCTCGGCAGTGTAGCAGAGGCACTTAGTTAGATACCCTGCGCGGGTAATAATTCCCTAAATAGCACCCTGCTCACCAGGCAGCTACCTTGGCGTCGCTCGGCTATGCCTGCAGCAGTTTAATTTGTTGCTTAAGCCAGGATGACAACCAAAAATTGACACTCTCATCCAAGAGCGCCTGATGGGCCGCTATACACGCCTGTTTGGCGCCAGTGTGCTCTGGCTCAACACCGAGAACGATATCCAATAAATGGATAGCCTCAACAGGCTGCTGACTGTCTAACTTCTGTTGTGCACGCGCAACGAGAGGGCCAGCGCCTCCGGCAAGCTCAACCAAATCTCGGTGCACGGCACTGGCGGGTTGGTGATACAGCTCTGTCGTGGAAAGATGCTTGAACCAGCCCGCGTAGTTCTCCCAGATGGCCCGCACACTCCACGAAACCTTGCCATAACCTTGCCCCACCTCCATTTCGGGTGGGAGAGAGATTTCAGCCATCAGCGTAGACAACGCTTTTCCAGCATTCATACCCTCTACTACCGCATCATGCACATGCAGGATGGCATCGTGCAGCGCCGTAAGCTCTGTGGCTATGAGTTCTTTACCTTCCACTGGGCCATGGTGCCCATACAGAATTGTTTCTGCACCCAGCGCTCGCACTGTGTCTACCGCCGCGGCCACTGTGAGCGCATCACGATAACGATCACCGCGTATCGTGACGAGGTTCGGAAAGTGGCCGAAGGGGCAGCCAAACAAATTCCCAGTGAAACAAATCTTGTGCTGGGGCAGCCAGACGATCAGCGAATCATTGGTCTCAGCGCCTGGGACTGCGATTAACTCCACCTGAAGCCCTCCCAGCTCCAAACTGTGGGTAGTTTCAAACAGAACATCCGGCGTCGGCGCATCCTGAGCGGGAAATTGGGTATAGTCGTGTGCCGCATAATCGGCAAACGCCTGCGCAAACTTATCGACGAAGGCAAAGGCCGAGCGCTCGCCTCGAAACTTTGCTAAACGCGTGTCATAGGCTTGATGTTCTGTGTTGTTGGCCTGTGCAATAACTTGCACTCCGGGATTTTGCTCGCGTAAAAAAGCCGTACCGCCTAAATGATCGACATGCCCCTGAGTAAAAATCACATACTTGAGGGGCGCGGTAGAGTGCGCATCAAAATTGGCTTTCACTACCGGCGCTTCCATTCCCATGCCGGTGTTGATTTGAATATTGCCCTCGGGGGTTTCAATCAAATAACAATTGGAAAACGCTTCGCTCAGCACTATGAAGTCATTTATCCGCTGGCTGCCATACGTCGCCGGGTTTGGTTCCACTGGGCGCTCTTTGTAGAGTGGGTTCCTGCTCATACTAAAATGTCCTGATACCGACCTCTTCGAGGGCATTAAAAACAATAGATGCGCGCGGTGCGCCTACGTCACCTCGACCTTCACATCAAACCGATCAAAGTAAAACTGAAAGCGCTCGCGTAAATCGGCCGGTTCAACATTAAAATCCTTACGCAAATTGTACTTCACCTGGCCATGCTTACCTCTGGGATGGTCATCGAGATAGCTGCGCAACTCATTGCGCGCTGTATCTGTCATCGCCAGGCCCGCGCGGGAGTAGATTTTTTCTACCATAGCCAAATCATCTGCCATAAATTCATCGAAAGGTACGTCGATGCTTTTCTCCGCTGGCAGTGCGCCCCGATCGCTCACGCATGCCTGCAGCAAATGCTCGATGCGATCAGACCAATAGTCGATCAAGCCCGCCAAATCTACCTCGTCCCGACTGATGCGCTGGCCGTAGCCCAACATCGTCACTGCTGACTGAACCACCGAAACTGGATCGCGGTGCGTCACTGCAATCGTAGCGTCGGGGAACACACGCTGTAGAACGGGTAACTGCTCTAGGTGCTGCGGGCATTTGAGTACCCACCGTGTGTTCGCGCCTGTCGTGTCTCCATCTTGCCACGTTAGTATCTTCAGCACCGTCTTCATGTATTCGTAGTGCGGCGTTTGATCAGTAGCATAATAATGATCGCGCCAGCGCGGCGAGACACACAGCCACTCGTAATTGTAGGAAGCAAAATCAGGGCCCATCAACTCCAGTTCTTCATGAATATGATCCGGGTTCATCGGGTGCATCGAGGCTAATAGAGGAGACATTGCCTGCATAATGTCCCACTGATCGGCGCAGCGCTGATAGCGCGGGTCAACACCCTGCTCATCAACGACTTCACCGGGCACAGGAACCGGTTCGTAGGATTCCCAAAGCGGCAGAGCACGTAACCTCGAGTCTGCCGCCATCAGATTCAGCAGATGTGTGGTGCCAGATCGGGGTAAGCCAACCACAATAATGGGCTCAGCAATCTCAATAGCATGTATATCAGGGTGTCTAGTGAGCACATCTTGGATCAGCAATCGGCTACGTGCGTGCTGCAACAATTTGTTTCGTAGCGATAAGCGCCCTATGTTGAGGAGCCCCGCATCAGTGCTCCACTCATCGCACAACAATGCTAAACGCTCGCGAAAATCATCCGGACCGAAATCCTCTAGCCCGACCTCTTCACTGGCCTGCGCAAGAATGCTATCGGGAGTCAGCTCAACCACCTGAGACTCGCCGTAGGCGATTGCGCCCTTCTGCATTTCGGTTAATTCTGGCTTGGCCAGATCTTCTATGTAGATACTCTCAGCCATTCAGGCTCCTATGAAACACACCGACCATCGTCACTTTATAATTCATTTGTATTACAAATGCCAGCAATGACCCATCTCGGCCAATCTCGAAACAGCTGATACTAGTGTATGCGATTTTGGGCTGTTAGCATGTGCGCCCCACACAAAATGATTCGGTGGCGTCCACGATGTTTGATCGAGCCAAAAACAAGTCGGCCTCAGAGCCGCAGTCCACAGACACCAGCAAAAACGCATCCACTAGCGCCTCCAGCGCGACGTCTTCTACAACACACGCAAATTCAGCAAGCAGCGCGAGGAATACCGCCATGATCGGTCCCAGTATCAATATTAAAGGCGAGGTAACCGGCGAAGAGGATCTCGTCATTCAAGGCCGTGTAGAGGGCACCGTCAGCCTGAAGGGTAACGAGCTATCGGTGGGCCAGTCTGGCACAGTGTTTGCGGATGTTGAAGCGCGCGTTATTCGCATTGAAGGCGAGGTAACCGGCGACATCACCGGTAATGAGAAAGTCGTGATCTCCCAGTCTGGCAACGTGAAAGGCAATATTGTTGCGCCTCGCGTTACTCTGGAAGATGGCGCCATCTTTAAAGGCTCCATTGATATGGACCCGGGCGGTGCGGCCACTGAGAAGCTGCCACCCAGCACACAGCAACCGGCCAATTCGCCGGCGAATTCTGATTTAGGGCGAAAGAGCGGTTAATCAAACGTTCGAACCGACCCTCTCCCCGCATTGCTAGTTTGGAGCTGACTGTTGCGTAACGCGGCTGCCCGCAAAATAACCGATGAAGCCGAACAGCAGCAATCCAAGCTGCTGCAAGCGCTTTTTCCACACCCTGACGACTGCGATCGTCTCACCGTGCTGCATATAGGCCCGGCGCTACAGCCTACGCTGGATTTTTTTTCCAACTACCGCTGCCAGCTGCATATTCGCGATTTGTTCGCTGAGCTGCCGCTGCCCGCGCCAGACGCAGAAGATGAATCACCTGAACTCGTACTTGCCCAGGCTATGCAAATCCCACAGGACACCCGGTTCGATATCTGTTTGTTCTGGGATTGGCTGAACTTTTTAGATGCTCAGGCATTGACCGCGTTTCTGGAGCAATTAGCGCCACATCTGCACAGAAATACGCTCGCCCACGCGTACGCAGTACACAATTTGCGCAGCCGCAGAGCACATAACGTTTATGGGGTGAGCACCAGCGACACGATTGCCGTTAAACCGCGCAGCCGCCCGGTGCCCGGTTACTCTCCACATAGCCAGCGCAAACTCAAAGAGCTCATGTTCTGTCTGGATGTTCAACGCAGCGTATTGCTGCCCGACGGCCGGCTAGAGCTGCTGTTGCAAACTAAAAAAATGAGACAAGATGCCTGAGCCAAAAGAACTTCTGGTGGACATAGGCGACATCAGCCTCGCAGTATTACATTGGCCCCCACGCGACACAGCGCACTCAAACAACGACGATCCCGTACTGTTACTGCACGCCACCGGTTTTCACGCGCGCTGCTGGCATGAAGTGGTTAAGCACCTCCCGGGGCACAATGTCTATGCGGCTGATTTACGTTTTCACGGTAACAGCGGCGCCCTGGGGCCAGTCGATTGGGGAGTCATGGCCCAAGATATTGTCAAGCTGGTACAAGCACTAGACCTTAACAGTGTGCTGGGCGTGGGGCATTCCATTGGCGGGCACCTGTTGGCGCGAGTAGCAGCGCAGCACAGCGCTCTTTTCAAGCATCTGGTTCTGGTAGATCCGGTCATTACGTCGCCGGAGCGCTACGCCCTTTTTCGCGAGCACAGCGCAGCCTTGAAAATAGAAGATCACCCCGTTGCCCGACGCAAGAACGCCTGGGAAAACGCGCAGCAAATGCAGGATCGCTTTCGCGAGCGTGAGCCCTTCAACAGCTGGCAACCGGCGGTTCTTGAAGATTACTGCAACTACGCGCTGAAACCGGCAGGGGCAGACGGTCTACATCAACTTGCCTGCGATCCACTTAATGAAGCCGCTGTGTATATAAACCAGACGGGTAATGAGGTCATTTTGGATCTGCTGACCGACATCAATGTGCCCGTGACGCTACTGCGCGCACCACCGGGCGATAGCGATGTACCCAACTTCAGTCACTCACCCACCTGGCCCGAGATCGCCCGCCTGCTACCTGATTGCACTGAGGTTTTTTTACCTGATCACAACCATTTCATACCGATGCAAGATCCGCAATTAGTGGCCCGGCATATCAAGGCTGTGTCGTAATCTGCAGGCAATCAGGCCATAATCAATGACCAACAGTCGACAAACATGTGACAAGCAAGCGCGAGCACCGGCGCTCATTCTATTTTCGACGAGGCCCTTCATGACTCTGACGCGTTTTTTTACAGCCCTCTTGGCTTCCATCTTTCTCTACGCATGCAGTGACGGTAACGACAGCCCTGGCCCAGCGCCGTCGTCAGTCACGGTGTTTAGTACCGCAGCACCCGAGGGCGCGGCAGGCACGATGTCCACGTTGCGCTTTCGAGTCGTTATGACCACTGCCCAGCCCCAACCTGTGCGAATTGATTTTAGTACCAGCCCCGGCACTGCCACTGCCGGCACCGATTACCTTCCCAGCTCAGGCGAGCTGGAAATCCCGGCGGGCCAATTAGAGGGCTTTATTGATATTGAACTGATGGGCGACGCCGACGAAGAGGCCGCTGAAAAATTCACGCTCACTGTTGCAATCAGCGAAAACGCACGCCTCACCAGCGACAGCGCCACCGGCACCATCGCCAACGATGACAGCAGTTGCGACATGCCTTTTACGAAAGAGCCCAACCCGTGGCTACGCAATGGCGCAGACCCACTCAATTTTGCACACCGCGGCGGCGTAACCGACTTCCCCGAAAACACACTCTACGCCTATTCGGAAGCAGCTAAGGCCGGCGCTGATGTATTGGAAATGGATGTGTATCAAACCAAAGACAACCAGCTAGTTGTTCTGCACGATCTCGACGTCGATCGCACCACTAACGGTATGGGGAACGTCGTTGATCTCACACTCGCTGAATTGCGCACACTCGATGCTGCGTATTGGTTTGTCACCGATGAAGGCACACCGCGTGGCCAAGCAGACAGCGCCTACTTGTTCCGAGGTATAGCGACGGGCGATGTGCCTCCACCGGAAGGTTACAGCCCGGAAGATTTCCAAATTCCGACGCTGGAAGAAGCGTTAGCGCGCTTTCCCGATAACTTAATCAATCTTGAGCTGAAGCCTGATCTTGACGGCGCGGGAGATTACGAAGCACAAATGGCTACGTTGCTGAAGCGTTACGGCAGGTTTACCGATGTCATCGCTGTCTCTTTCGTCGACTCTGCTGCCAATGCCTTCAAAGCCGAAGCACCGTGCGTGTACACCGCAGTGCCTTTGGATCAAGGCACTGCACTGGTCCTGGCAGGATTAGGTGAAGGCACCTTTCCGCCCGTGCCCGAACACGTTTCGTTTCAGGTGCCACCTGACACCAGCCAAATTGGTCCACAAATACCCGACGACTTTTTCCTCGAAGTGGTAACGCCCGATTTCATCGCTGATAGCCACGCTGTTAACCTGGCCGTGCAAGTGTGGACGATCAACAGCTGCGAAGAAATGCTGCGTATGATCGACCTGGGCGTAGACGGAATAATGACGGATAGACCGATTCTGCTGGAACAAATACTAAACACACCCCCTGACCAACGACAGTGTGATTAGCCCAACACGATAACAAACCAACTGAGCGATAACTCTATGACTAGCGTACTTGTAAGCCTATTGATTCTTACCCTACTTCCAATCACCTGCTCCTGGGTTGGCGGCTACTACCGTAACAAACAGCTGGGTAGCATCGACAACAAAGAACCCCGCGCACAGTCATTGAGTTTAACCGGGGCCGGCGCAAGAGCGGTCGCCGCACAGGCGAACAGCTGGGAAGCACTCGCCCTGTTTAGCGCTGCCCTGCTGGCATTAGTCATCAGTGGTGTTGGTCTTGAAACGGTTGCGACACAGGCACTGATCGTTGCCGCGCTGCGCATCGCATATGTGCCCTGCTACATCATGAATATCGATAAGCTGCGCTCGATGGCTTTCCTTGGCAGCTTCGGCATCTGCCTCTACTTTTTCTATCTAGCGATTAACGCTGCTTAATCACATTGTTCAACTAGGGCGCGCCGATACCCGAGGTGCGCGCTCTGGATTTCACAATCTCACCATCTGCAGGCCGCAGGAAACCCTTGGCAACGGCATCATCTGTGGCGCTATCGATAGCATCGATGTAGGCCTGCTGCGTTGGATACTGCATCGAAAGCATATCCGCATCGAACAACATGGTTGTACCAAACAAACCACAAAATGCGCTAGTCGATGGCTGCCCTTCACCGGAAAGGACAGCCACTGGCGCATCTACCCATGGCGTGCGAATACCGCCCAGCACATTACCCAATGCGTCATATTCAAATGATGTTTGCGCGGCATCAACGGATAAAAGCGGTGCAGAAGGCGCTGCCTCGCCATTGCGCGCCCATTGATCAAGCGCGGCTATAGCCGCTCTGGCGACGTATGGCCCCGGGCCGTCATTCGCTGGTAGCGTGCAGGAAATAAACGGTGGCCTAACTTCTGGCTCCTCGACGACATCAACCAGCGTGGGATCATTGCCTCTATCCATAGGTGACTTTAAAGTCGTATAAATATCAGAGTGCGCGGACCCGGCTACTTCCCACAGGCGGAAGTAGTCTGAGTCTTCTTGCCGACTGACAATCGAATTCAATCGAAAAACATCTGTCTCCGTCTGCAAAGTAAGCACAGGGATAGTACCGTCGGTGCGTATAAAAGCAGGGTCTGGCATGTCGACAGTTGCTAAAGGCTCCTGCGTAAGTGCTGCTGCACTGCCGCCGCGGCTATGCACTAAAAACCCATCGAACAATTCAATCATCGGGTGGATGGCGTTAATGTACGTAACCAGCCGAAATGCAGACTGCGACTCACCCACTGCCAACATGCGCTCGACGCGCAGGCCATCCAGTGGATCCATTCCCTGGGGGTTGCGCACTGCCTGCGCCGCCTGCGAAAAAATATCATAGGAATAACTGTCACCCGGATGGTTCAAGCCATTGTAGCGCTCGGGATCAATCTGTTTCAGCGGTAGATCAAATGCTCCGCCACCTTCAATTCCCGCAGCCTGAGCAGAAACCCCCACCCACGCGTAGCCTTCACGAACCAGCTCTCGGTGAGTTTGCAGCCAATCAGGTGCAGCATCCAGCCCACCTGATACATTTAGCCACTCCACTACAACGGTCCCATTAAACGCAGCAGCATCACTGGGGCGCAGCACAACAATACGAGACACGTAATCTGCTGTATCAGCCGCCTGCACAGGCCAAACACCGTCAGCCGTTAGCTCCTGTGTGGGCGAATACGCGGTAGCACTGCCGGTAATAAAATACTCAGTTTCCGTATAACCGACCTCAGTGACATCGTAAACCAGACCAGAATAAAACGGCGTACCGGGTACATAGCCCTGATCTCGCAGATCGACTTCAATGCCGAAGAAGCTGAGCGCACAGCAGGTATCAGCACCACCGCCAGAGATCGGACCCGTTACCTCGGGGTTATCGGGCTGAGGTTTTGCGGCAACGTCGTCGCTGCCATTACTGTCACTACCGTCACTACCGTCACTACAACCGACTAACACCACGCCCAAAAAAAGTGCCTGAACGAAACGGTAACAGTGCGCTCGCGCGCCTATGACGCGCACCAAATACTGAGAGCTTACTCGGTTTAAAACGCTATTCATTCCCGTTCTCCGTTGTTTAATCTAAGAGACATCGCCTGCCTAAAGCGCAGGCATGGACTCAGCCGCCATTCGGCCACGCTTCTCATCTACTGTAAACAACAACGCCAAACCGGCAAGGAAAAACGCGAGCGTGGACAACATGGCGTACTGGTGATTACCTCCGCTGATACCACTGATGATGCCATAGCTGATCGGCCCGATGATCGCTGCCGCCCGACTCGCCAGCCCCCACAGCCCAAATATTTCGGCATTGCGGTGCTCCGGCGTCAGCTGTCCTATCAGCGCGCGGCCGCCCGCCTGTGTGGCACCCATCGCCAGCCCAATGAGATTACCTGCTATCCACAGATCACTTTTCTCATCTGACACCAGTGCAACTGCAATCGCCAGCAACCAAACAAGCAAAGCCCCCATCAAACTGCGCACTGAACCAAAATAGTCCTGAGCATAGCCAAACAGGAAAGCACCGATGGCAGCAGTCAAATTCACCACCATAATGAGAACGATTAACTCCTGTGAATCAAACGCCATTACCTCCTGCGCATAAATTGCCGCCACCACAATAACGGTGGCAACCCCCGCCTGAAACAGAGTCAAGCACCAAAGAAACCGAAATAGATCGCGCAAGTGCGCCGCGTGGCCAAGGGTTGTTTTCACCTGCGCCACACCCTGGCGGACATAGGAAACACCCGCCCGCCCCGCTCGAGGAATAGCACGCTCTTTTAACCAAACAAAAGTAGGACAAGCCGTAATCGCGAAAATTACGGCAGTGATCAGGAGTGTCACCGGAACATAGTGAGTGGCACCATGGCCCTGTGTCTCCGCCCACGGGATGTAAGCGAGGCAGGCGGCCAGCACTAGCAAACCACCAAAATAGCCTAACGCCCAGCCATAACCGGATACGCGACCCATGCTGTCAGGGTGGGCAATCTCTGGCAGGAAAGCAGCGATCAAGTTCTCTCCCATGGCAAACGCTACGGTCGCCAGTACCAGCAAAAACACTGCCCAGTGCAACTGATCCTGACCGGGAATGGCAAGCATCGCAGTACCCAGCACGCAGACAATTGCAGACACTAACAAAAATGGTTTTTTGCTCGCGCGATGATCTGCAATTGCGCCCACAACCGGCGCCGCAAGCAGCACCAAAAAATTTGCAAAGCCCGTCGCCAATGTCCAAAGAAGCGTACCGCTTCCGGGAGACTCCGCCTCCAAACCGGCAGCCACTACCCCAACAAAATAGGCGCTATACACGGTCGTAAGCACAACCGTGGTATAGCCAGAATTGGCAAAGTCGAATAGGGCCCAGGCAGCCAGTTCATGACGCGCTGCCGGGTTCTGTGGTGTATCGGGTTGAACGTCTCCCGATTCCGGGTTTGACATTAGGTTTCCAAAATTCGGGCATTTACGCGGCAGGCTGCCAAAGGCTAACATCCCTCATTCGCGCACACACTGAGATCAAAGATGCCAAGCTTACAGGATATCGCAATGTCCGTGGTGGATTCAGTCACCGCCAGCCTTCCGGCCCCTGTACCCAACCAGGCGGCGCTGGCGCGTTGCAAATTGATTTCGCACCGGGGCGAGCATGACAACTGCTCCATCATGGAAAACACCATGGACGCGTTTGAACAAGCACGGCAAGCCGGTGTGTGGGGCATTGAGTGCGACATTCGTTTCACCCGCGATCTAGTGCCCGTTATTTGCCATGACCACTGTGGCACTCGCGTTTTTGGCATGAACACACCGGTTGCCGAACTCAGCTTAAGCGAGCTGCGCAGCACAGCTGCGCAAGTGCCCACTCTACAAGAGGTGATCAAAGAGTTTGGTAAGCATATGCACCTGATGCTGGAGATTAAAGAAGAGCACTGGCCAGAGCCACAGCAGCAGCGCGAGAGTCTGGCCGCGGCGTTAGCGCCGCTGTCCCCCATTGACGACTTTCATTTTCTGGCACTGAATCCCGATCTTTTTGCACGGGTAGATTTTGTTTCCAACAAAGCCTGCATGCCAGTCGCTGAACTGAACGTCGGCAAGCTCAGCAAAATCGCATTGGAGCGCGGATATGGCGGCCTTGGTGGCCATTATCTCTTATTGGGCAAAACGTTCTTTGAACGTCACAGGGCGCAGGGCCAGCGACTGGGCATTGGTTTCCCAGGCTCCAAAAATGCGCTGTTCAGGCAACTCAACAGAGGCATCGAGTGGGTGTTTAGCAATGATGCCGTTGCAATGCAGGCAATCATCGATGAACACTTGCATTAAACGCCGCACCTTATTCGCGGCGGGCTAATCCCGTACCAAACAAGCCAAGGCAAAACACAATCGTAGGAGCAACAACCAACATTCCCTTCGTTAACAAATCATCAGCTGGATAACCTACGTGCGCAGACACAGCATAGGCGTGCACGACCGCCCATGTGCCCGACGCCAATAGCACCACCCACTCCGACTGCAACAAGCGCCCACCATAGCCGCGCAAGACACCAAGTAGCGCTATCAACACTGCGGTATACCAAACCAGGTGCCACTGCCCATCACGAAGAATGAACTGACTAAAAAAGTGGAAGGAGAATGTCGACTGCGCATGAGGCGCGCTGCTAACCCACGTCGCCGGCAAATCCAGAAGCGAGATACCCGGCAGTAATTGTTGGGCAGGGAACCCCGCCCAGATAAACCAAAGGCTAGGGGCCAGAGCCAGCGACAGCGCAACTAAAACCAGGACAGACTTTGCGAGACCACGGGTCTGAAACGCTCCGAGCACAAGGCCCACCACAATCACGTACCCAAAAATCACTCCCGAGTGTTGAACCAGCGCGCAGCCAAAGGCAAGACCCAGTGCCAACAGACCGTATGTCCAATGTCGCGTTTTTCGCCACTGATAAGAGGCGCATACAGCCAGTGTAAACACGGCCACCAACCAGACATCGGCGAAGCCTTCCATCGCTGTGTGCAGATTCAGCGCAGGTAAACTGAGTACAGCATAAGTGGCAATACCCGCATGCAATGTTTTCACTCTGGCAAGCCGAAGGTGCCCAAACACAGCAAAACCGATGGCAATCGGCAGACAAATCCACGGTAGAAATACGAAGCTGTGATCTGCCGAACCGATGCTGAGCATCACCCAAAGCTGAATTAAAGACACTGCTTCAGGGGCAGCGGCAACGGCCTCCGGTAGAGGGTGGCCGATAGGTGATGCCTGCGTCAGCCATTCGCTGACACTGACTATGGGCACAAGCGCGCCCTCGTAAAACCATACACTCGCGCGCAAGGACCAACCCGCGAGCGCCTCGGGCGAAAGGGTTGGCTGCAGCAGTAACACCTGCAACAAGGTCACATAGCGCCAAACCAGAAACACCATTAGCAGGCCAATAAGCGCCAGATGCCAGCGCGGTATTGCCTCCCAATGCAACTGGAGGGGTGCGGTTGCGGGCCGAAGCCAATGCGCGACCAAACCCAGTAGCGTAAGCCCGGCAATAACAGCAGCGATTGGCCAAAATTCAAGCTCGAACCCGAGATATCGCTGCCACAGGTGCAGCAGCGCACCAACGCCAAGCATCCCCAACACATACCCTTGACCCAGCAGAACATAAATATTGTATCTACCGCTGCGTGCTAGCCACCAGTGCAGCCACACTGCCCCCATTGCCCAGGGGCCAACAATAGCAAACAAAAAACCGGCAACGGCTAACTGGTCCGTCATATCACTGGCCCACGCCGCCATCTGATGCTTTGCGCGATCGATCCTTTGCAGAACCAACTTGGTGGAGCCGCACGTAAAGCGGGCGCCGATTTGAGTCTTGCCCGATCAAGTAAGGCTCCAACGACATCGTCGTAACACAGGCGTAACCATCGCAGCGGGCCTGCGCCACTGCTGGCGGCGGCCCAGAATCTGCATCACTAATCCATAAAATGTAATCGTCCGCGCGCAGCTCGCTGACAGCATTGGCGGGCAATACGGCACTACTGTGGGGCAGTAGAAAGTAGGCGACCTTTGCGTTGCGATCAGCATTCTCAGGCGTCATCGACACTATAAGAACACGCGAATGCTCCTGAGTATCATCTAGCATACGCCTGACTTTGGTAGTGAAGAGATAGAGTGCGCCATCAACATCGCCTAGATGACGCTCGTGAACGCTGCGCCCCTCAAACTTGGCCTGCAGTGCATCGACGTGCGCATTCAGTTGGCGCTGCCAACTAAAGTCCATCAGCAGCCAGGGCAATACGAGGGTAGCGATTAATGCCTGACGAAGAAAAACACGTCGTACAGCGCCCAGTAGGAGGAGTAACCCACCGGCCAGTGCAGCCCACAGTGCCACCAGCGCTGGGTCAGTAAGGTAACCGTCTACAGCCCCGGCCACCAGGCCCGACAAAAACCCGCCGGATGCGCCGTCATTGAGCACCGCGCCTGACTCAGCAAACAGGCCGCTAAGCAAAAACAACACTAACGCACTGGCACACAGGGCTAGCAAAGACACACTAAGCACACGCAGTAATGGGTGTTGCAACATACGTGGAGCACCTACCCCCTTGAAAAAACGCCACTATCACATATTGAGGCCACTATCACATACTGAGATAGTGCCTTCCAGCACCTCGTTCGATTCCCGCGACGCCGTTGCAGAGATACTACGCTGTGACATAATCGTCGACACTTCAAGCAGATGGAAGCAGAAAATGGCAAACGAAAGTAGAGCGGCAGCCGAAAGCGTCATCAAAAAAATGTGGCAGGCGCTGAGCGATATGGATTGGGAGACGATGAAAGCCTGCATGCATCCCGATATCCACTATATTGATGTTCCCAGCGATGACCCGGGCGCCCACGGGCCTGATAACTGTGTGCTGCGCCTGCAGATCGCATTCAATCATCTAGAAAAGCAGGAGCAGATTACCCACCACCTGGCGATTGATGGTGATACCGCATTTCTCGATCATACGGAAACATGGACATTCAAAACCGGCGAAACCGCAGCACACCGTTTCGTTACTATGCACGAAATCAAAGACGGTCTGATTTATCGCTGGAGCGACTTCTGGGATATGCAAAAATTCGTCGGTCAGTTTCCACCTTGGTTTCTTGAAGAAATGATGAAATCCACCGCTGACGACTTTACTGATTAACCCATGTCGGCTACGGCGCAAGACTTACTCGAAGAGCGTGCGATAGAGGCGGTGCTCAATCAGTACGCGCGCGCCTGTGACGAGCGCAACTGGAACGCACTGGGCGCTGTATTTGGCGCCGACGCCAGCGTGAACTACGGCGGTGAATTCAAACTCCAGGGGCGCGAACCCATCGTTGACATGGTGCGCAGCATGCTAGGTGGATGCGGCCCTACGCAGCATCTTCTGGGCAACTTCGATATCACTGTGAGTGAAACATCAGCCACCTGCCGCTGCTATGTGCGCGCCGTGCATGCAGGCACCGGTGAGCAAAGCGGCCAGTACTATGAGGTATGGGCGGAATATCGGGATACGCTTAAAAAAACAGGCAACGCTTGGCACATAACAGAGCGTGAAATGGCCGTGTCGCAGGAAGTAGGCACCAGAGCGGTGCTACGGCCAGAGGTGAGCTAGACTGCAAAGCCTTTCCTCTACTTTTTCGATCTGGCTACCGCATTGATCTTGCAATGCACCAATGGCAGGATGCTAGCAGCCTACAAAACATCGAGAGCGTGAATTGACACTATCCAAACCAAAAGCGGCCAGAGCGTCGGGCAATGTCTGATAACAAACGTAATCATATCCGCATCAAAATGGACGCGCAGGTGTACGTAGAGCTCGCAGCGGCAACCGATACCGCGGAGGCCGAGTTAGAACGTTGCACCGTTGAAGACGTGTCCTTCGGGGGCATGCGTGTACTCATGAACACAGAGGTGACCGAGGGCGCTATTCTCGCTATTTGTGCTGAGTTACCCAGTATGCCAGAACCGTTTTTTATGGCCGCAGAAGTCATGTGGTGCCGGCGACAGCACAAAGACAACAACTGGTTAGCGGGTTTCGCCCTCATTCCCTCTAGCGATTCTGACCTTTCTTCATGGCGGGAGCTTCTGGAACATGTCTAATACCAGCTCGAGCACTAC
This sequence comes from Halioglobus sp., assembly GCA_045106775.1. GTDB lineage: Bacteria > Pseudomonadota > Gammaproteobacteria > Pseudomonadales > Halieaceae > Marimicrobium. The sequence goes on along the minus strand of JBGCFE010000082.1, from coordinate 7,422 downwards.
CTACTTCAATTACTCGCTTGATAGCGACGATATTTGCAAACAGATTCGGCCCGACATTCCCGCTGCCTATAATCAGTTTTGGCAAACACTCGCACAAGCCGGCAGTGGCTGGTCAGGCGACCAACGCGTCGCGATCGCTCAAGAAGTCAGAAACGCCAAAGACTGCGCTTTTTGTCGCCGTCGCAAGCAAGCTCTTTCGCCCTACACTGTGGAAGGGGCGCACGAACACAGCGGCCAATTGAGCGAGCGTGCCATCGATGCTGTGCATCGCATTATCACCGATCAGGGTCGTATCACGCAGGCCTGGATCGACGACAACATTGCCAATGGCTTAAGTGAACTGCAGTACGTGGAACTACTGGGCATTAGCGTTATCGTGCTCAGCATTGACGAGTTTCATCGTGCACTGGGCTTGCCATTGGAGGCTCTACCGCAGCCTCTATCGCAGCCAGAAAAGAGTAAGCCCGACGGATATCGGCCTGCCATGGCGCAGCGCGGCACCGGCTTTGTTGCAATGCTACCGCCAGACGAAACACTGACTGGCCGTGAAGCAGGGCTGTGGCCCAAAAACCGCACTGCCAATGTAGTGCGGGCACTATCGCTGGCACCCGACATCGTTCGCGCCTGGGGCGATGTTGCCGGCGCGCAATACCTTCCGTTTGACAAGATGGTTGATTTTGGCGGTGATACCGGTCGAAGCATCAACAGGATGCAAATGGAAATCGTTGCCGGCCGAGTGTCCGCCATCAACGAGTGTTTTTACTGAACTAACTCACACGCCACCATGCTCAGTTTGAGCGCGGAACTCTCCAAAGAAACGGTAAATCTACAGGTCGTCAATGGGCAAGGCAGCGGAGGCGTTGAGTATGGCGCAGAACTTGCGCAATTCGCCCAAGCCATTGCAGGCGGCGATGAAGCCGCGCTGAAAGAAGCGCGCTCCAACCTTCTCACGTGTGCCGGCATTCAAGTGCTGATTGATGCGGCGGCGGTAGCTGCCAACTTCCAGCGCATGGTAAGAATCGCCGACGGCACTGGCATACCGGTAGATGGCGTCATGATGTCACTGGGCGGCTCGATCCAGGACGACCTCAATCTTCGCCGATTCGAATCAGCGCGCAACACACCCGCGCAAAGCCGCCTTAAACGCTGGTCGGGTATTTTTGCTCGTAAGCTCGCCCCAACACTGCTCGGTAGAATGGCCAAGAAATCATGAAACCTGTGCTGCTCATTCACGGCTATTCTTCTGAAGGTAAAAGCAACAGCAGTGAAGATATATATGGCTCTCTGCCCACTGATTTGCGCAAGACGCTAGGCCAGAGCAAAGTCATCGAACTCAACCTGAGCCGATGGATATCACTCAGCGATGGTGTACGCATCGACGACGTGAGCTACGCAATGGATCGCGCACTTCGATCAGGCTTTTCAAAACTTCTAAAAGACGGCTTTCACGTTATCGTGCACAGCACTGGCGCGCTGGTGGTGCGCAACTGGCTAAAAAATCATTCTCCCAAACCAAGCCCAATAGAAAACATTGTGCATCTGGCAGGTGCGAATTTTGGCAGTGGCCTGGCCCATGTCGGCAAGGGGCAACTCTCGCGCTGGAGTAGGCAAATACTGCATCACACCGGTCGCGGCAAACACGTCTTGAGAGAGCTTGAATTTGGCGCCTGGAAAACACTGGATCTGCACGCGTATTTTTTGCAACCGGGCAATAGCCTCTACCATGATTTTAACGTGCAGGAGTACTGCGTATCAGGCTCTCATATCGAAGACCCGCTTAGGCTGGTGCCCATCCGCTACATCAAGGAAGATTCTTCAGATAACACTGTGCGTACCAGCGCCTGCAATTTGAACTTCCAATACTGCGAAGTTAAATCCGTAGACCAAACGCTACAGCTGTCAGTGAGCAAGCTGAAAGACCTGGTCGCGTTACGCCTGGACAATGAAACGATTGATGACAACAATTACGCTATTGAAACTTTGGCACCCACCACGGCAACGCCCGCGATTCCCTTCGCGATTCCCTACAAAACATCGCACTTTGGCAACGAAGTGGGCATCGTCAATGGCGAGAACAACCGTGGGGAAATACTCGACCTAATCACGCTAGCACTGCGTACGCCGAATGATCCAGATGCCTACGGCAAAACGGAAAAAGCCTATGCCGCACATACACAACGCACGCTCACGCGAGTAGGTAATCTAAAACCCAAGAAAATGGGCTGGAATAGACAACATAGCTACGAAGGCCATAGCCAACTGATACTGCGCATACGCGACCAATATGGCGAAGGGCTTAACACTTACGACGTTACATTCCGGTCCGTCAACGTCGGGCAAAAAACAGCGCTAGAAACGCTCATCGAAGACAGACACGCTAACAGCGACAACGATGGAACCGTAACCTTCTACTTTCGCACTCAGCAGTTTATCGAAAAGACCAAGCAATGGCGGAACCGGCTGGACACCATCGCACCCATGCACATTGAGATCACGGGCAGCGAAATCAACGCACAGGAAATCAATTTTGTACCACTGAATTTAAGATTGTCTGCCAAAGAAATGCAGCAGCTGTTTAAGCCCTTTCAAACCACAGTGATGGACATCGAAATGGTCCGACTGCCCAAAAGCGACGTTTTCAGCATCAAGAAAGGATAAGGCCACCCGTCAGCCGATAGAGGCTGCGCCAACAAACGCTGGCACAGTATTGAAGTAACCTCGGCGTAACGCCCTGCCCTCACCCTACTTTTTAATTTGCCCGGCAAACAACTTGTCGAGCTTGGCAGCGTTGTATGGTGGCAACGTACCCGCGAGCTTAGGCAGATTAACGCGACCCTGTGTATAGACACTCCGAGCATGGCTGAAGGTTTTAAAGCCTTCGTGGCCCTGGTAGTTGCCCATACCGCTCTGCCCGACGCCACCGAAGGGTAAATCAATATTGGAAATATGCATGATGACATCGTTGATCGTCACGCCACCTGATTGCGTGTTATCCAACACAAAGCGTTGCTCGGCCTTGTCGTCTCCAAAGTAGTACAGACCCAGCGGATGTGGATGATCAGCAATGTAGTCCAGGCAATCTTGCAGATTGCGATAGGGCTTGATAATCATCACAGGGCCAAAAATTTCGTCCTGCATGACACGCAGGTCTTCACCGGGATCGACAACCAGGTGCAGCGGAATACGGCGCTCCTGCGGTGTATAGGCATCATTGGATAAGGCTTCAACACGACAGCCCGCTTCGCGCGCTTCATTGATATAGCCGGAGATTCGCTCGTAATGACGATCATTCACTACTGTTACATAGTCGCTGTTACCCGCCACCGTAGGATACATACCCGTAAAGGTGGCCCGGGCTGCGCCAATAAACGCTTCTACCTCTGCCTCAGGTACAAAGACATAGTCGGGCGACAAACAGACCTGGCCCGAATTCATTGTTTTACCGGCGGTAATAAGATCAGCCGCTTTAGCAATATCGGCAGATTCACTGATGATGGTGGGTGACTTACCGCCCAGCTCCAGCGTAACCGGCGTGAGGTTTTTAGCGGCAGCCTGCATCACCATGCGGCCGATGCTGGTCGCGCCAGTAAAGAGAATGTGATCCAGCTCCAGTGCGCAAAATGCACCGCCCGCCTCTGGCCCGCCGTTAACCACGGCTATTTCATCTTCAGCAAAGTACTGCTTGAACAGCTGCTCCAGCAGTAGCGCGGTTTTCGGGTTGTATTCAGAGGGTTTAATCATGGCGCGGTTACCCGCCGCCAGCGCATTCGCCAGCGGGTGAAAAATCATCGCCATCGGGAAGTTCCAGGGTGACATGATGCCCACCACTCCCAAAGGCCGATATTCGATACGGGCGCGGCCACCTAGCAAGCCCATAGGAAACATGGCTGAACGCTTCTCAGGCTTCATCCACTTATCCAGATTTTTAATGGCGTGCTTGAGATGACCCACGGGCTGCAGCACGTCTGACATTTTTGTCAGGTAGCGCGAGCGGCCGCCGTAATCTTCATCCAATGTGTTGGCCAATACATCCTGATTATCCACCAGCAGATCGATACACCGCTGCAGGCGATCTTTACGGGTATTGGCATCGGGTACGCCATGCGAGCGCTGTGCTTTGCGCAGCTGTTGTAGCTGTAGCTGCATTGAATCGAGGGTGACGATTGAGTTCATTGGGTTCTCCGAGTATCGCTAGTTCAGCCATTAAGTATACACCCAGCTGAGGTCAGCATGGCAGCAGCCGCACAGTGATCATCAGAAATTTAAGGCCGGTATATTGCGATTTACCGGCCTATTGGCGTAACGTCCTACTTCCCCTTTTTAGTTAAGGATCACACCCTTGAAATACCGCCAATTGCCATCGGGCAAGCACCACTGCCGCCTTGCTCTCCCAATGCTGACCATTCTCATGCTGCTGGGCAACCCCTCTGACAGCATCGCCGCCGGCGTGACCATAGGGGGTACCGCGTCCAGCGAAACCGATGAATCAGGCCTGTTTGCAATGTTTGCGGGGGATCGATTTGAGAATTTTCGCAATATGCAGCGATTTGTACCTACCTCAACGATGCACGCCGCGAAGAGCCCGCAAGACATGGGCAAGAATACCAATAGCCTGACATTTTCAGGCGAATTTCTGGGTAAGCAAACGAGTTTGGATGCGTTCGTTGAGTTCTCTAACACCTCCGCCCTGCTGGTGATTAAAAGCGGCGAAATCGTCTACGAACGTTACGCCCATGGTGATGCTAGCGACAGCCTGCACACCTCGTTTTCGGTGGCCAAGTCGTTCGTGTCAGCCTTGATTGGCATTGCCATTGCCGAGGGGCACATAGACAGCGTCGACGATCCAATCCGCAAGTACCTCCCTGCCCTGACCAGTAAAACCTTTGATGGCGTCACCATCGCCCATGTGCTCACGATGTCGTCGGGGACACAGTTCAACGAAACCTACACAGACCCAGACTCCGATATCAATCGCATGGGCGTCATGACACAAACGATGTCTTACCTGGAGTACATCAATACGTTGGAACGCGCGCATGCGCCGGGCACCTACAACCATTACGCCAGCATCAACACGCAACTGCTTGGCATTCTGTTAGTGACGGTCACCGGGCAATCACTCACAGACTACATGCAGGCTAAATTGTGGACGCCTATGGGCATGGAGCACGATGGGCTTTGGGTATTGGATGAGCAGGGTTACGAGCTTGCTATGGGTGGGCTGGCCGCTAGCGCCCGTGACTACGCCAAACTCGGGCTGCTCTACCTCAACAATGGCAAGCGTGGCAAACAACAGATTGTGCCCATGCAATGGGTTCAAGATTCGGTAACCCCTAACGGAGCACACCTGTTACCGGGCGACAATCCTGCCTCCTCAAATCCCTCGGGGTATAGCTACCAATGGTGGACGCCACGCACACCTGACGGCGATTATCTTGCCAGGGGCATCTGGGGGCAAAACATCTACGTTCACCCGGGCAACGAAGTGGTGATCGTCAAACTGGCAGCCGATGAGAAGAACTTCGACAAGACGATCAAGCTTGCCTACATTGATTACCTGCAAGACTTAGCGCAGTCTTTGTAGACCACACGCCCGCTAACCCGCTCAAATAAGAAAAGGAATACTCCATGCGTCTTTCGCTTACGATCACAGCGATTTCGGTAACGGCACTGACACTTACAGGCCTAACCGCCTGCGGCGGTAAATCACTCTCAGAGCAGGCCAATGATTTTGGTGGGCGTGGCAGCAACAACGCCAATCAACAGCTACCCGTTATTCCGGGCACGCTAGACCGCTCCGCACCCACGGCAAATCCCGACCGCAACGCCTATTTCGGCGACTTGCACGTGCATACAGAGTACTCCTTTGACGCTTACTCATTTGGCACCACGGCCACGCCATACGACGCCTACCGCTATGCCAAGGGCGACACCATCATGCATCCCAGCGGCTACGCCATTACACTGCGCACGCCGCTGGACTTTTATGCGGTTACCGATCACGCCATGTTTTTAGGCATGGTCAAAGCGGCTGCCGATACCACCACACCATTTTCCAACTACTCAGTTGCCGAACCTATTCACAACCTGAACGACCCAGACAACATGGGCCCGGAAAGCGTGATACAGCGCGTGGGTAACTTTTCGACGTTTATTCCCGATACGTTAGAAGGCTTACAAAGTGGCGCCATTGATAGCGACGTTACCGATGCCATCACCAAAGCTGCTTGGCTAGACACCATTAAAGCCGCAGACCTACATAACGATCCGGGCCGCTTCACCACGTTTGTTGCCTACGAGTACACCACCAGCTCTGACGATCGCGGAAACCTGCATCGCAACGTTATTTTTAAGGACAGCCAAAAGCTACCCGCCGCGCCCTTCTCACGCCTGAACTCACAGAACCCCGAAGGCCTGTGGGACTGGATGGACAATTTACGGGCACAGGGCATAGAAAGCCTCGCCATTCCCCACAATTCCAATGGGTCCAACGGTCAGATGTTTAAGCTGGTGGATTGGGCGGGTAACCCACTGGATGACAGCTACGCAGAGCGCAGGTTACGCAATGAGCCGTTGGTGGAAATAACCCAGATCAAGGGCACCTCTGACACGCACCCTACTCTTTCACCCAATGATGAATGGGCCAACTTCGAAATTTATTCGCTACGCGTGGGTACCTCGCTGTTTAGCGAGCCGAAGGGAGGCTACGTTCGCGAAGCACTAATGAACGGGCTTGCCCTAGAAGAAAAAGGCGTCACCAATCCCTATAAATTTGGCGTTGTCGCCGCCAGTGATACGCATGTAGCCGGCACCACCGACGACGAAGCTACCTTTTTTTCCAAGGCCGGTATTCTCGATGGCGAACCGCTTAACCGCGGCTCAGTGCCCGTATCTCTACTTTACGGCGCCGTCATGAAAGCGGTCTCACCCGGCAATTTGATCGAGGTTGAAGGCAGAACGTATATAGGAGGAAGCGGGTTTGAGTCCTGGAGTGCCTCGGGGATCGCCGGCGTCTGGGCAGAGGAAAACACGCGTGAGTCTATTTACGACGCCTTCCGTCGCAAAGAAACCTTTGCCACCTCAGGGCCCCGTATCAAGGTAAGGTTGTTTGCAGCCAATGCTTTCGAAGAGGGCCTACTGGAAAACCCTTCGCTCGTTGAAATGGCTTACCAACAAGGCGTACCCATGGGTAGCGAGCTTACCAGCAATGGCAAAGCCCCCTCTTTCATGGCTTGGGCATCTGCTGACCCTCGCGGCACATCACTCCAACGGCTGCAGGTTATTAAAGGGTATGCCAAAGGCGGTGAGGTATTTGAAAAAGTATATGACGTTGCCTGTTCAGATGGGCTGAAACCCGATACCAACACACATCGCTGCCCAGACAACGGTGCCAAGGTAAACCTTGCAGACTGTTCGCCTTCT
>JBGCFE010000081.1:0-6355 GCA_045106775.1 Halioglobus sp. | reverse complement strand
ATCAAAGAAGACATCGGCTTGATAAGCGCGCAAAAACTCTGCCTTGTTTAGGCCGCCCAGAAAAATAGATTCATCAATGCGAATATTCCATGCACGCAGGGTGCGAATCACACGTTCATGCGCTGGCGCCGAACGCGCGGTTACCAAAGCAGTTCGAATAGGCGCCTCTGTCGGTGGGAACGATTGCTGTAAATGATGAAGAGCCGATAAGAAGGGCTTGAATGGCCCGCCCGCCAATGGCTGCTTGGCAGCGGCTATTTCGCTGGCGGTAAACGCTTCGAGGCCATCCGCCTTATACACTTTCTCGGCTTCATCAGAGAACAATACCGCGTCGCCATCAAACGCGAAGCGCAGCTGTTGCGTCTCGGAATCTGTACTGTTACCAGAACGCGAGAGAAGCGTGGCTGCTGCTACGCCGCTGTCGAGTGCATACCGAACATCTTCGGCTTCGGTGGAGAGGAACAGCTTGCACCCAAATGCATTGATATAGCGCCACGGGCTTTGTCCGCCACAAAATGCGGCTCTGCTGATATCCAGTTCATAGTGCTGAATGGAGTTAAAAACGCGAAGCCCGGTGTCGGCACTGTTCCGCGACAGCAGAACAACTTCAACGCGGGAGTCTTCAGGCAGGCTTTCGTTCAATTTAAGTAGCTTGGTGACCAGGGGAAATGCTTCGCCCTGAGCAAGAGGCTCGTCTTCACGGGCAACCTGGTAGGCAGAATAGGCCGCTAAGCCCTGCGTTTCGTAAATCTCGTGGCTCTCGTCAAGGTTAAACAACGCCCTTGAAGAGATCGCGATGACCAGTTTGTCGTCGGAGAATTGCTGCATTCGTGCAGGATACGCAGTTGTTGCGCCTCGTACCAGTGCGCTAGTTAACCTTTAACAGGCCCCGCTCTTCGAGCTCTAGCAGGAGCAGCTGTTGTGTAATGAACTCTTTCGTCGTTCCAGGGTGTTCCAGATGTACGCGCTCTAAAAATGGTCTGGCCGCTTCTGGGTCTGCCTTGTGAAAAAGTGCTTTTACCGTAGCTGCCGCAAAATGAGCAGGCTCTTCACTTAACGCTTTAATTTCACGCAAGCTAGCAGCCAACGCCAGCTCCTGATCTGTCATGGCAGTACCAAAGGGGTAATCCGGCAGCAGGCCGCTCTTTTGATGTGGCGCCAGTTGCTGCGCCAGACGCTCTGGCGTGTTGTTCTGGGCGGTGATGGGCACGCGGTAATCGCCCTCAACTTTCCCGTGCTCTTTGGCAAATTGCAGCAACTTGCTCTGAAAGCGCGAGTCCGCAACGTTGATTAAACGCTTAATAGTCTCGGCATCGCTTTGCCCTCGAATGTCGGCAATACCGTATTCGGTAACGATAATGTCTCTAAGGTGCTTAGGAATCGTAGCGTGACCATAGAACGGAACAATATTGGACTTCGCATCACTGCCCTTGCCCCGCGTACTGCGAATACACAGCACAGAACGGGCACCGGGTAGATCATGGGCCATGGCCACGAAATTGTACTGCCCCCCTACTCCGCTGATGACAGTGCCATCTTCCAGCGCATCTGAGGCAACTGCCCCAGTAAGCGATACCATCATGCCTGTATTGATAAAGCGCGCATCTTTTCGCTGTTCGCTGTACAGCGGGTAGTTAAGCAGCAGTTGGTTGGTACGCGACACCCCTGTCATCTGAACTTGTGTCTGCATCTCGGGCGATAGGTTGTTGAGCTTTTCGTAAAAATCACGTGGGCCCAGGAAAAAACCACCGTGCAAGATCTTGCCGTTTTTCAATCGCCCATCGCCCGTGCTGGCGATGAGAGCTGTACGAGTTTCCGGATCATCAAGGTCATTAGAAAATGCGCTGCCGTCAACGACTAGGGTTTCATTCTCAAGGCTAACAGCGCTGCCAATAACCCCCCAGTGAACCAGAGCCTCAAGGTCTTTGGGCCCAAGGCTTTTGGGTAGAATGTTGAGTGCTCGCGCTTCTTGATAAAATGCCTGGTTAACCTCTTCGGTTAACTTTCCTGAATTGAGGCCACGCTGTAGCTCAACATGATCGTAAACACGACGTTTGATGATGCCTCTTTCAATGAGGTGCATCATGCCATTCACAAACATTTCGGTAGAAACGTAGAGGCCTTGGTTAAACGGATCATCAGGCGCGACGGCCTTGGTGTGCTGGTGCGTAATGTCCTTGAGAATATCGCGATAGGCCGTGTTCTTTTCGTGTCGTAGGACACAGGCGTGCGCAACGGCATCGCCTAGCGAGCCAATGCCGATTTGAAGCGTGCCGCCATCGACAATCAGGCTGCTCGCATGCAAGCCCGTCGCATAATCCTGTAGTGGAACGGCGGCATTGGGCACAGCGAACAGTGTGTTGTTGTACTTGGGGTTTGAGACCACCGCATCAAAGCGCGCCGCTGGTACTTCGGCTTCTCCGCCCATAAATGGCAGGTCGTCATGAATCTGCGCAGTGAGATAGGCATTGAGCTGGCCCGAATCAACGCGCTCAAACAACTCGAGTGTTAAATCTGTGTTGCACGACAAGCTTAGAGAAAGCTCTCCGTTACGTTCACTACCGGCAACCATCTGCGCCAGCACATTCACACCAGCGTCGCACATGTCGCGCAGTATGTGGGTGTAATTGCTGGATACATAGCTCTGCTGGGCGGCGGGCTTACCTTTATGTGATCCGGCGCGAACGTAATACTCGGTTACTCGAATGTTGTCGGGTAACGCCCCTTTTTTCTGTGGCTTAACGTAATCCAGTTCTTCATAGTTTCCAAACAGGCGTTCAAAGATAGGGCCAGCCAGGTGTTCTTCTATTTCGCTTCCCGCCTTGGGGACCTCCAGGCTTAGCGCAGTATGAATGTGTAAGCTTATTGAGCTGTCTTGCACCGCGCGCCGGTAAAAGGCATTGAGAAGCTGCACCGGCTTGCCCAGGCCCAGTGGAGAAGCCACAACCAGTTCTTTACCGACTGCGGCTATGGCAGCGTCAACACAGGCATCAACATCGTTTAGTACATGGGTCATTGCGTCGTATTCTCTCGGCTTGTATCAGGCGCGGCGCCGCCCGCAGAATCATTGGCAAAATACTCCTTGGTGAGCGTAAATACTAACGGCCCAAGTAATATCAGTGCAATGAGATTGGGTATGGCCATGAACGCATTAAGCGTGTCCGCAATAATCCACACCAAATCGAGTTGGGCAACCGCGCCTACCGGCAACGCCAAAACCCAGGCAATTCGAAAAGGCAGGATGCCTTTAGTGCCAACCAAGAATACAACGCAGCGCTCACCATAGAACGACCAGCCAATCATGGTGGTAAACGCAAATAGGCATAAACCCAGGGTAACCACGTATTGCCCACCAGGAAGAGCAGCTGAAAATGCCGATGTGGTCAGCACCGCGCCGCTCAGGCCACTAGGCCAAACATCCATAATGATAATGACCAGCCCCGTCATGGTGCACACAATGAGGGTGTCGAGGAAGGTACCCAACATGGCGATCATGCCCTGCTTCACAGGCTGATTGGTGCGCGCTGCTGCGTGTGCTATGGGTGCGCTGCCCAGCCCCGCCTCGTTCGAAAAAATGCCTCTAGCCACGCCCATGCGCAATGCGGCCCAAACGGTTGCGCCGGCAAAGCCGCCGGTGGCAGCCACGGGCGAAAACGCGCTTTTTACGATCAGTGCTACTGCACCGGGTACCGCGCTGATATTCATTAACAGGATGAGAAGGCTTACCAAAATGTAAGCAATTGCCATGAATGGCACAACAACGCTGGCAACCTTCGCGATACGTTGAATGCCGCCAAGCACTACTGCGCCAACCAGTACCATGAGCACGATGCCTGTTAATCCATTAGGCACGGCGAATTCATCGGCGAGCACCTGGGCCACCGAGTTGGATTGTACTGTGTTGGCAAGACCAAATCCCGCAAGGCTACCGAACAGCGCAAATGCGTAGGCAAGCCAATGCCAGCGGGGGTGCAATCCATTTTTGATGTAGTACATAGGGCCGCCACTGTAATTGCCCTGCGCATCCTGTTCACGAAAGCGTACGGCGCACACCGCCTCTGCATACTTTGTGGCCATACCCACTAGCGCTGCGACCCACATCCAAAACAGTGCCCCAGGCCCGCCCATAGCGATGGCAACGGCCACGCCCGCAATGTTGCCTGTACCAATGGTGGCTGACAAAGACGTCATCAACGCGCTAAAGGGTGAAATGTCGCCTTTGCCTTCTGCGGCGCCTTTGCCCGAACGGCCTTGCCACAGAAATCGGAACGCCCGGGGGATGTTGCGAATGGTCATGAAGCGCAAGCCGAAAGACAGGTAAACCCCTGTGCCAAGCAACAAAGCAAGCATAGGAACGCCCCATGCCCAGGCATTAACCGCGCTAACAAATTCGGTCATGGTGTTCTCGTTGCCTCTGTACTGTCGAAGCCACTACTTTGCGGAAAGACACCAAAAACGCCGCCGGTGTGGATAAACACAATGTCTTCGCAGCCTTCAAAACGGCCTTGCGCAATTTCTTGCACAAGGCCCGTAAACGCTTTGCCTGTATAGACCGGATCAAGCAGCAGCCCTTCTAAGCTAGCCAGTTCGCTGATCATCTCAAAAACACTCGCGTGAGCGATACCGTAGCCCTCGCCGACGTGGCCATCAAGCACACGTGGTTGGTAATTGATCGAAGGGGCCTGCGGAAACTTCTCTTGCCAGTCAGTAATGTCTGCGGTGACCTTGCGCATAAAATAGGCTTCATCATCACACACGTTCACGCCCCATACGGTGGCGGGAAGATCGTGTAAGACGCTACCGGCAGTTAAGCCTGCCTGAGTGCCGCCTGAGCCGCTTGCGGCTACGATGTGGGCTTGCGCTATCCCATGATGTTCAAAATCGGCCTTCAACTCCTCGCAGGCGCTAATGTAACCCCATGCGCCAATACCGTCGCTGCCTCCCGTTGGTATCACCAACGCCTTGCGCCCGGCCTCAGCGTAGTGCGCCTGCCACTGCGCAAAGTACTGTTTCATATTGCGAAAGTAGTCTTGTGGTGGGTAGCAATTGATTTCTGCGCCGGCCAACTGATCGAGCAGAAAATTGCCCTGGGCAGAATCAGGTGCTTCGCCTCGCAGTAAAAGATGCACCTTCAACCCAAGTTGGGCGCCGGCAAAAGCAGTTGCGCGGCAGTGGTTACTCTGTAATCCGCCACAGGTGATTAGCGTATCGTAACCATTGTCGATGGCGTATGCGGCGATGTACTCGAGCTTGCGAACTTTGTTACCGCTGAGCAAGCACCCTGTGAGATCGTCGCGTTTCACCCACAGACGATGGCCATTGCCCCACCGAGATGAGGCGCGCTCAAGAAATTGCAGAGGCGTGGGTGTTTGCGCCAGGTCTATCTTGCGGGGGTAGACCAGAGCCACAGGCTAGCCGATCGTCTTGAGAGTGCCTTTGGGCAGCACAGCGTGTAGGTGCACGCGCTGAAATTTCATTTCTACGTTGTTGGCAACGTTCAGTACCATGTAGTTGTCATCTAGCGCGGTGACCTTCCCGAGGATTCCCGAGCTAGTAACCACTTCATCGCCCTTGTTGAGCGTAGACACCATTTCGGCGTGCTCTTTCTGCCGCTTGCGCTGCGGGCGGATTGCAATAAAGTAAAAAAGAACGAAGAGTCCAATCAGGAAAAAGATCTGAAACAGCTCGCCACCCGCTTGTGCTGGAGCAGCGGCTTGGGCGTGGGCATCGGCAATAAAAAAGCTCATGAAGTGAGTTCCGTTTAGGCTGGTGTGTATAGCGCCGGTAATTTACCGGTTTTCTGTATCGGCCGCAATTAAGAACCCTAGGCCGTAATCGTAAAATCGTACTAGACGATTTGAGGCGCGTGATCTGAAAAGCGCTCGTCTTTATAGATATCTACCGCTTTCACCGTAGGCACCAGTTTTGGGGTAATGACCTGATAGTCCAGACGCCAGCCCACGTTTTTGGCCCAGGCCTGCCCTCTATTGGACCACCAGGTGTATTGCTCCTCCTCCTGATTCGCTACGCGAAACGAATCGACATACCCCACTTCATCGTAGAGCGTATCCAGCCACTCGCGCTCTATCGGCAAAAAGCCAGAGTTTTTACGATTTGCACGCCAGTTTTTGAGATCGACCTCTTTATGGCAGATGTTCCAATCCGCACAGATGATGAACTCTCGACGCTTGCGACGCAGCGCTTTTAAATGCTGCATAAATTTATCCATGAACTTCAGCTTTTTTTCCAATACCGTGTCGCTACTGGAGCCAGAGGGCATATACAGGGATATAACGCTGAGGCCATCATAATCTGCCTGCAGGTAGCGCCCCTCTGAGTCGGCTGGGTCCCAACC
>JBGCFE010000080.1:0-11963 GCA_045106775.1 Halioglobus sp. | reverse complement strand
TTGAGGCGGGACTGTTGTTGCGCAGCGTCTGTCATGAAGCGGGCACCTTCAATGTTGGGGCGTAAAAAAATCAGCCGGCGATTATAACTGCAAATACTCGGCTAACCTACTCATATGTAGGGAAAAAACGCGAAAGTAGGGTATTTTGACCGTCTGAAACCCGAAATGTTCGCTGAGCGGTATATGGGGCCGGGCCGATGACTTTTCAAGGACGTTTCGCAGGCTTTCGCCGGGTGTGCTCCAAGGGCCGAAAACGGCGTTTCTACGGCGCGAAAAGCACCGAATCTGGCCTGATCCTGCTCTAGTTCTTGGGCTTGGAGCGCTGGGTGTCCCGGTGTTGCTTCTCCTGCAATAATTCCCTAAGTCGTTGTTTCTCAATTTCGCTTACTTGAGCGTAGTTGGTGTGTTTGATTTTGTCGACCTGAGCCGCCAATTTCGACTGATGAGGCAGATCTTGGCAGAGCGCCTGCATGGTATCGGTGAATTGTTGCTCGATACCCTCACTGGGTATTAGGCGTTCCTGCCCAGCCAGGTGGCTCAATAGCTGGCCTTCGCTGGTGCCATACCAGTGCCCCAGGAGCATTGCGGTGCTGGATTCTGGCCGCTTTTGGAGCAGCGCCAAGAGTTCGCGCAGCAATGCGGTATCTTCCGCATCGAGTTCTTGAAGAGCGCGGGTATCGGCGGCGCGGGCAATATCGGGCTGATGCAGTAGTAATGCGATCGCTTTTTGTGCCAAGTTGGAATACCCCGGCTTGTGTACGCGCTGCACCGGTGCGGGCGAATCGGCCTCTTCATCGCTGAATTGGGGTGGCATATCGCCGAATTCTGGTGGCGGCCCATCGTCGTCAACAGGCATTGGCGCAGCTGGTTCGTACTCACGTGGCGGTGGTGGGGCTTCTAGTTGCATCAGGCTGGTAAGTTCAAGTCCGGTGCGGTCGGCCAGTGCCTGAAACATTAGCTGGCGATACACCCCTTCGGGTAGTTGGCGAAGGTAGGGCAGGGCGAGTTTGCTCATCCGCGCACGGCCGTCGAGGCTATTGATGTCCAGCCCCTCGCTCACACGCTCAAACAAAAAGGTCTCTAGCGGCACCGCATCTTCGAGCAGGGCTTCAAAGCCTGCCTTTCCGCCATCGCGAACCGCGTCATCGGGGTCCAGGCCCTCTGGTAAGAAAAGGAACTTGGCCTGGCGGCCATCTTCCATGCAGGGCAGGGCGGCCTCCAGGGCTCTAAATGCAGCTTTTCGACCAGCCTCATCGCCATCAAAGCAAAAAAAGACGCTTGGGCAGAGGCGATAGATTCTCTCTAAATGCGCCTTACTGGTAGCAGTGCCCAGCGTGGCGGTGGCGTTGGTGATTTCATACTGGGCCAGCGCAATAACATCCATGTAGCCCTCTACGACTAGTATGGAATTGAGGTTACGCGTACTTTTTTTCGCCTCGTACAGCCCGTACAGTTCGCGGCCCTTCTGAAATATATCGGTCTCTGGCGAATTCAGGTATTTGGGTTTGTCGTCGCCCAGCACACGGCCCCCAAAGGCGATAACGCGGCCGCGCCTATCGCGAATTGGGAAAACCACGCGGTCGCGAAAGCGATCGTAGATTCGGCCTTTCTCGTTCTCGACGATCATGCCGGTTTTTTTCAGTAAATTGCGATCCTCTTCACTGCCACCCAGTTCATTGAGCAGGTTGTCCCAGCCCGGTGGGGCGTAGCCCAGTTGATAGTCTTTGGCGACGGCGCCCGTCAGACCGCGCCCTTTGAGGTAGTCTACGGCGCGCTTCGCCTGGGGGTGTTGGCGCAGTTGCAGTTGATAAAACGCTGACACTTTTTCCATGAGCGCATACAGGGGTTTGTTGCTGGATTCCGGCGCTGTCTGTGTATTGCCGCTGCGATCGGGCTCGCGTGGAATCTCCATGCCCATGGTATTTGCCAGCCCCTCTACTGCCTGGGGAAATTCGAGATTCTCGTACTCCATGATAAAGGTGAGGGCATTACCACCAGCGCCACAGCCAAAGCAGTAGTAAAACTGCTTGTCGGGGTTGACGCTAAAGGAGGGTGTCTTTTCGTCATGAAAAGGGCAGCGGGCGGAATAGTTCTTACCGGTTTTTTTCAGTTTTACACGGCGGTCTACCACGTCGACTATGTCGACGCGATCCAGAAGGTCATCTAAAAAGGATTGTGGTATGCGTCCGGCCATTGGGGGTTATCGTAGCACTACCAAACGGATTACTGTGCAGCAGAATCAGGCAGTGAGGCGGGCTTTTACTTTTTGGCTGACTGCGCCGACGTCGGCTCTACCGGCAAGTTGCGGTTTGAGTTGGCCCATGACGGCACCCATTGCGGCCATGCCGGTGGCGTCGCTGGCTGCAATAGCAGCGTCAATCATTGCGTCTAGTTCTTCATCGCTGAGTTGCGACGGGAGAAACTCCTGAATGACATCAATTTCTGCATTTTCTTTTGCCGCGAGCTCATCGCGGCCTGCATCCGTATATTGAGTGGCGGAATCGCGGCGCTGTTTAACCATTTTATCGAGAACAGCCAATGCACGTGCGTCATCGACTTCGATGCGCTCGTCTACTTCTATGCGCTTAAATTCTGCCTGAATGAGGCGGATGGTGGTCAGGCGATCTTTCGCCTTGGCTTTCATGGCGGCTTTCATGGCCGCCTTGATGATCTGTGTGAGAGGCTCTGAGCTCATGGTTTGCAAGCTCTGGCTCTGACGCTATCGTCGAGGATAGCGGAGCAAGGATGCTGTCTAGTGCGAGTGTTAATGCTGGCTCTAGTACAAGCGCACGCGCTTGCGGTTTTCGCGAGAAAGCTTCTTCAGGTGGCGCTTAACAGCGGCCGCACCGGCACGTTTGCGTACTGTTGTTGGCTTTTCATAGTGCTCGCGCTTGCGAACTTCAGCCAGTACACCAGCTTTTTCACAGGAGCGCTTGAAGCGGCGCAGTGCAACGTCAAAGGGCTCGTTTTCCTTGATTTTGATATGGGGCATTGCTTCCTCATCTAAATTTGTGGCAGAACATAAAGGGCGCGCATTCTATCCCTATCCAGGTGTTTTTGCAAAGCGATGGCTGGGGGTAATTATACGCCGGCCTTGCTGGTTTGGGACGCTGGCCAAGCGTATTATGCCTTCTGATTATAAGGGGTGGCCCAATGTTAGTGCTGGGGTTTGAAACATCATGCGATGAGACGGGTGTGGCGCTGTTTGATACAGAGCGCGGCCTGTTGGCGGATGCGCTCTACAGTCAGGTGGATATCCACGTTGAATACGGGGGCGTCGTCCCAGAATTGGCTTCCCGTGATCATGTGCGCAAGACATTGCCTTTGCTAGATCAGGTGATTGCAGAGGCAGGTTGCACTGCAGACGATATCGATGCCGTGGCCTATACAGCTGGCCCTGGTCTGGTGGGTGCGTTAATGGTCGGGTCTACGCTGGCTCGGGCGTTGGCATTTGCCTGGCAAGTGCCCGCGCTGGGCGTGCATCATATGGAAGGCCATTTACTGGCCCCCATGCTGGAAGATGATTCGCCCAGCTTTCCCTTCGTAGCGCTGCTGGTGTCGGGTGGGCACACTCAGCTGGTGCGCGTTGACGGGATCGGTCAGTACAAGCTGCTCGGCGAATCGTTGGACGATGCCGCTGGCGAAGCCTTTGACAAGGCAGCCAAGATGCTGGGCCTGCCCTACCCGGGAGGGCCGCACATAGCCCGGCTCGCAGAGAAGGGTGACTCAGATCGTTTCGATTTCCCTCGGCCCATGGTCAATCGGCCAGGGCTTGATTTTAGTTTTAGCGGGTTGAAGACATTCACGCTCAATACAGTAGAATCCTGTCGAGCGGAGTCGGGGCTCACCGAGCAAGACCGCTGTGACATCGCCCGCGCTTTCGAGGAGGCCGTAGTGGCTACGCTGGTTATAAAATGCCGGCGCGCGCTGAAGCAAGAGGCGCTAAAAACATTGGTGATTGCAGGCGGAGTGAGCGCCAATAAAAATTTACGTGCCACGCTTGAAGGCGCACTAGCGAAAGAGGGCGCCCGAGTTTTTTACCCAGCTCCCGCCTATTGTACCGACAATGGCGCTATGATTGCCTACGCCGGAGCGCAGCGGTTACAGGCTGGGCAAGTGGATGGTGACGACGCTCACGTTCGGCCGCGCTGGCCGATGGATGAACTGCCACCGCTGTAATCGAATTAGTACTACACCATCACTACTGGAGTTGTCTGAATGGACAGTGTTTACATACAGGGTTTGAGCGTGGACACCATTATTGGTGTGAACGATTGGGAGCGCAAAAACCGGCAGACGATTTTTATCGACGTAGAAATGCACACTGAAGCCGATAAGGCGGCAGTCTCTGATTGGATCGGCTACGCGGTGGATTACTCTGCTGTGTCAGAAAGAATCATCGAGTTCACTGAGGCTAGCCAGTACAAACTGATAGAAACCCTTGCCGAGCAATTGGCCCGTATTATTATGCGTGAGTTCGGTGTGGTTTGGGTGCAACTGCGGATAAGTAAACCCGGTGCTGTTGCGCAGGCAAAAGATGTCGGTGTGGTGATAGAGCGTGGCGAACTGCCCTAATGACGGCTGTTTTTCTTGGCCTTGGCAGTAACATCGAGCGCGAACGTTATTTGGCGATTGGGCTTGACGCGCTGCAAGCGCTGTTTGGCGAAATGTCGTTGTCGCCCGTTTACGATTCTTCTGCCATCGGCTTTGAGGGCGATCCTTTTTTAAACATGGTCGTGGGTGTTGAGACTACGCTTCCGCTGGGCGAGATGGCAGCTGCGCTGAGAGAAATCGAAGAGCTGTACGGTAGGCCTGCCAATGCAACGCGATTCAGCTCGCGATTGCTTGATATCGACATCCTCACCTATGGGAGTGCAGTCGGTGTCCTTGAGGGTATTGAACTACCCAGAGAAGAAATTACAGAAAACGCGTTTGTTTTACGGCCGCTGGCAGAGCTTGCCCCCGGGACCCTGCATCCCGGGCTGGGTGTTAGCTACGCCTCCCTCTGGGCGCAGTACGACCAAAACTCGCAAAATTTAAAGCGTATTGACTTTAGTTGGTGTGGCAAGCAGATATCTTCTGCTTGAATTTTCTTAGCAGGCGGGTGCCGGCCAGTTATTATGAGTTGGGCCTGAGAGCTTCCAAAGCGGCACTTCGCTCCTGATTGATAGCATCTCCCAGGGCTTTTCCCGAAAGCTTTTGTGACGAAAACTGTTGCGCAGTTACTTGTTTTGCTACTACCAGCGCAGCGCGCAAGTATTCAACTTGCGGGTATTCACGCTCTTCGAACCCTAGCCTTCCTCTAGCGTCAGCCTCGCAGGACAATAAAAACTGCTCAAAGCGCTCGGGGCGTCGCAACGCGTCTACGCTGTTCAACAGTTTCAGCAGCCTCTTGCCTCGAAGCTCCATCGCTTTGTGGCACAACAAGTGGCTTGCGCAGACCGCTTTCGCAAGTTCATGGTATTGCTTTGGCACCTTCAGGCGTTTACACACAGCGTTCACTAATTTTACGCCGCGGTGCTCATGCGCGATGTGGCGTGGCCATTCCTCCTTGGGTGTTGTGCCTTTGCCCAGATCGTGAACAAGCACTGCAAATCGCACCTGTGTGTCGCTGGTGAGGCGAACTGCCTGAGCCAGCGCCATTAGCGTGTGCACGCCGGTATCGATTTCAGGATGGTGCTGCTGGGTTTGCGGAATACCGAAGAGAGCTTCAACCTCGGGTAGAAGTACTTCTAGAGCACCGCATTCGCGCAATACCTCAATGAAAACTTGCGGCTGGCTTTCGCCCAGCGCGCGCTCAATCTCTATCCAGATACGCTCAGCGGGTAGATGGCCCAGCTCCCCGCTGGCGACAACCGTGCGCATGAGCGCCAGTGTTTCTGTCGCAACTGTAAAGCCCAGATACGCATACCGCGCAGCAAATCGGGCCGTGCGCAGCACGCGAAGAGGGTCTTCAACAAAGGCTTCTGATACGTGGCGTAGCAGTTTGTTCTCGATATCCCGCTGGCCACCGTAAGGGTCTATTAAGGTTCCATCTTCGTCTTCTGCGATTGCATTGATAGTGAGGTCGCGACGAGAAAGATCTTCCTCCAGCGTGACGGTGGGCTCATACTCCACAGTAAAGCCGGTGTAACCGTGGCCCTGTTTGCGCTCTTTGCGGGCCAGCGCATATTCATCTTTTGTCTCCGGATGTAGGAAAACGGGGAAGTCTTTGCCAACCTGCGTGTAGCCTTTTGCGGTAAGCTCATCTGGTCGAGCGCCAACGACGACCCAGTCAGGATCGTTTACTGGATGACCTAATAATTTATCGCGAACAGAGCCGCCGACAAGATACGTCTTCATTTTGCCAGTTTACCGCCATGGCCCGCCTGCGTCATGGCGGTGTTGATGTGTTTACATCGCCCGCTTCACAGTGGCACGCCCAGCGCTCGCGGGTTTCAATGTTATACAGCGTCATCGCCGCATCCCATACGCAGCCGGTGTCCAGGCCAATTGCATCATCGCGACCAGTGTTGCCTTCCAGGGCTGCCCAATGTCCAAACACAATAGGTTGCCCTGCCATTTTTCGATTAACGTGACTGAACCAGGGCTGCATGCCGTTACTTTGACCAGCTAAGGCTGGCTCTATGCCGCCCTTGTTTTTTAGATCAAGCTCACCTTCACGGGAGCAGAAACGCATGCGCGTAAAATAGTTGGTGATGACGCGCAGGCGATCGGTGCCGGTTAATTCATCTGACCAGATAGCGGGCTGGTTGCCGTACATATTTGCAAGAAATTCGTTACGGGTTGAGCCGCGCAGCGCCGCTTCAACTTCACTGGCCAGCGCTTGTGCCTGTGTTAGGCTCCATTGCGGCGCGATGCCCGCATGCACCAGTGTATGGCCATGCTCATGATGTAGAAGCGGTAAGCCTGCCAGCCATTCTATAAGCTCATCGCAATCTTCAGCTGCCAATATTTTGTCTAAGGTGTCGGATGGGCTGGCTGTGCGTACACCGGCCGCAACTGCTAATAGATGCAAGTCATGATTGCCCAGTACCATTACCAGGCTGTTTTTCATGCCGTGCAGGAAACGCAGTGTTTCAAGACAGAGTGGACCGCGGTTAACGCTATCGCCGACTGACCAAAGCGTATCTTTTGCGGGGTCAAAACCGACAGATTCCAGGAGGCATTGCAATGGTTTCAGGCAGCCCTGTATATCACCTACTGCGTAAATGCTCATTGCTTAGGTCAGTTGAGTGCCGTCGGGGTGTGTAAAGAAAAGGCGGGTATTGGAACTTCGAAGGTAGGCAGATCCGCGGGCTCAATGTCCATAGGTTCTCGCACCACCATGGAGTAACTGCCCTGCATAAACCCCACAGGTGTTTCCAGCGTTGCGCCGCTTGTGTATCGAAACTCATCACCAGGGGCAATTACCGGTTGTTCGCCGATCACGCCATCGCCGCGTACTTCCTGCACGGCTTCATCGGCATCGGTAATGATCCAATGCCTTGAAATAAGCTGTACAGGATATGCGCCGTCATTGCTGATGGTGACGGTATACGCGAAAGTGTATTGATCGTGCTCTGGCAGCGAGTGGCTGGGCAAATAGGTGCTAACCACATTAACGTGAACAGAACCTGGACTAATTTCTACGTTAGACATTGAGTGTATTTGCTATCCGTATGAACTCATCGAGAGTAAGTGTTTCTGCTCTTGCGCCCGGGTCGATTCCGAGCACCTCGAGCGCTGAGCTATCTATAAGCCCTTTGAGGTTGTTGCGCAAGGTTTTACGGCGTTGGGCGAAGGCGTTTTGCAGAAGGGAATGCAGTTGCTGAGTGCTGCAGCCCTTTAGCGGGCCTTCTGCATGCGGCGTTAATCGAACAATGGCGGAGTGCACTTTAGGCATTGGGTCGAACGCTTCAGGTGGCACATCAAACAAATGTTCTACCTGGCAATGATACTGGGCCATCGCGCCCAAACGCCCCCAAAGTTTGCTGCCAGGCGATGCTGCCAGCCGTTCTACTACCTCGCGCTGTAGCATGAAATGCATATCCTGCACGATGGCGGCGTTCTCCAGCAGTTTAAAAATGAGTGGCGTTGATATGTTGTAGGGTAGGTTGCCGACAACCCGAATTTTTCCGGTCGGCACAGCGTTCAGCGATTGAAAGTCGAACTTGAGCGCATCTGCGCTGTGTAGCTTGAAGTGACGATAGATGCTGAAGGCGGCTAACAGTCCAGGCACCAAGTCTCTATCTAACTCAATCACGTCCAGCTGGCGCGCGCTTGTTACCAGCGCCTCAGTGATTGCCCCCTGGCCTGGGCCTATCTCGACGATATGATCAGCCGAACCGGGATTGATGGCTGCCACAATGCCATCAATCACGCTCGAATCCTGCAGAAAGTTTTGCCCAAAGCGTTTGCGGGCGCGGTGATGTTGTGACGGACTACTCATTGTATTCGTTTGTTAGGGCTCTGGGGCGCTCCAAAATTGCGCAGGTTAGGCCAAGGGCGGCTGTTTTTGTTACACTGACCCTAACATATTTATAAAGCAGACTACCCCAGAATGCCCTTATCGCAGTATTTTCGCATGGTGGACATCATGGCCAGGATGGCCTTGCGCGCAGATGCCACAAAATTTTTCCTTGGTTATATCTGGTGGATTCTTGAGCCTCTAGTTTATGTCGCAGTGCTCTTTGTCGTTTTTAGTTGGATTTTGGAGTCTCGTCAACCTGATTTTCTCATGTTTCTCATGACGGGCAAGTTGGTGTACGTCTGGTTTTCAAAAACGATTGTGCAGGCCTCGCTCAGTATCATTAATGGTAAAGGTTTGATAGGTAGGATAGATGTTCCAAAGTCGTTGTTTCCAATGGCTGTTGTTCAGGAGGGGCTATATCGGCAGGTGTCGGTGTTCGTTTTGCTGTTCGCAGTGCTGATTTTAAATGGTTACGAGATTACTGGAACGTGGTTTTACCTGATTCCGCTCTTATTTGTGAATTACATTATGATCGTAGCTTTGGCCTTTATTGCTGCGATTATTGTTTGTATCGTGAGAGACTTTAATCCGCTAATTTCATTAGGCATGATTTTTCTCATGTTTACCTCTGGCATTTTTTGGGACGTCCGCTCATTAGATGATCCATACAAGACAGAGTTGCTATTGGCGATAAATCCACTGGCCTTTATTCTCGATGCTTACCGACAAATTCTGATGTATCAAACACCGCCAGATATGGTGCACTTGTTGTGCATTGGTGCGGGCTTTGGCGGATTGTTGTGCCTCGTGGTGTTGCTGATGCGCCGCGCTGATAAGTATCTTGCACTTAGGGCGTTAACGGCATGAGTATAGATCGCAGCGGCTGGCGCGTTATGCTTGAAATGGATACGGTCTCGTTGAGTTACGATGCTGGAAAAAAAGCGTATGACAATGGTACGCACCACGTTCTCGACGAAGTATCTTTGCAGCTTTATGAGGGCGAAACGCTGGGAATTATGGGGCGCAATGGTGTTGGCAAGACAACGATGCTGCGTATCATGGCCGGTATCCTCGCTCCAACCTCTGGCAGCGTGTCTATGGCCAAAGGTAAAAAAGCCGCATTATTGACTCTGGGGCTTGGCTTTAAGCCCGATCTTTCAGGGCGCGATAATGCTTTACTGGCAGCAATGTTGCAGGGCTCTACCCGCAAAGAATCTGAAATGTTTATGGAAAGCATCAAAGACTTTTCTGAACTGGGTGAGTCCTTTGACTTGCCTGTTAAAAATTATTCCGCGGGCATGCGCGCCCGTTTAGGTTTTACCACGGCATTGATGACGCACGTTGATGTGCTATTGGTTGACGAAGTGTTGAGTGTGGGCGATGCGCATTTTCGGCAGAAGGCGCTATCGGCGATGAAAAATCGCATAACCGGTGGGCAAACGGTTGTGTTTGTTTCGCATATGGTGGAGCAGGTAAAAGAACTGTGTGATCGCGTTATCTGGCTCGATGATGGAAAAATTGTTCAAGAAGGTGATTGCATTGAAGTCACCGAGGCCTACAACAGGCACATCGCTCAAGGTCACCAGGCGTTAGATAAAAAGCCTAATCTGCTTATGCAAAACAATAACAGCCAATCGCCAGAAAAAAAGGCGATTGAAGATAAGAAAGCGGTTGATGATAAGAAAAGTGACTAGCGCTTTCGGCTAGAACTGGCCGAGTCGCTTAAGTAGGGTATTTTAAACTCAGCCAAAGCCTCTTTCTAGTAATTCTCGCCCGCTATCGGCTTTGCACTGCCAGTTGTGAGGCGATGACGATCGCTTGTTCGAGGCTGCGCCAGTCTGCTGTTCCGCTTCCCGCCAAATCTAAAGCAGTCCCGTGATCGACAGACGTTCTGATAATAGGTAAGCCCAATGTAATGTTGATGGCCTGCCCAAAGCCGGAATACTTCAGTACCGGCAAGCCTTGATCGTGGTACATGGCAAAAACGGCGTCGCAGCTATCCAGTACTTTGGGATTGAAGGCGGTATCCGCAGGTAGTGGCCCCAGCAGGTTCATGCCTTCGCCTCTGAGCTGTTCCATCACGGGAATAATGGTGTCGATTTCTTCGCGGCCCATATGGCCGTCTTCCCCGGCGTGAGGATTCAGGCCGAGTACTGCGATACACGGTGAATCGATTGCAAACTTACTCACTAGATCATTGTGGAGTATGCGCAGGGTGTCGGTTAACCGTTCGCGTGTAATCGCACTTGGCACGTCCTGGAGGGCCAAGTGTGTTGTCGCCAGAGCAACCCGAAGCTTTGAAGTTGCCAACATCATGACAACTTCAGCGGTGTGGGTTTGTTGCTGAAGAAATTCTGTGTGGCCGATGAAATGTACGCCGGCTTCATTGATGACCGATTTTTGCACTGGGCCGGTGACCATTGCCTGGCAAGTATTGTTACTGCACAGCGCAACGGCTTTCTCAAGCGTATCGAGTACGTACCGGGCGTTGGCAGAGTTAAGAGTGCCAGGCTTGGCGGGTTCTTTGAGTGAAACTGGGTAAACCAACAATGACCCTGCCTGATGCGGAGACTGTTCTGTGGCAGGTGAAAACTCGCTCAGCGAGATGTCTAGGCCCAGCGTCTGCGCACGCTGGGATAACAATTCTGGATCAGCGATTGCGACAAGTTGTGCTGGCCAGTTTTCTTGTGCTGCGCGTAATACAATGTCTGGGCCAATGCCGGCGGGTTCACCCGGTGTGATGGCTATGCGCGGCACGGCCATTGCCGTGCCTACTTAATGTCGACGAAAGCTTCGTCGCGAATTTGCTGAAGCCAGGCGTCAAGCTCTTCCTGGTACTTCCGGTTATGGAGGTGTTCCATCGCCTTGTTGCGAGACACTTCGTTTGTCATGTCTTCATTGCGGCGCCCATCCACTTGCAGCACATGCCAGCCAAACTGAGTGCGCACCGGGGCTGAGATGTCGCCTTCCGCCGTGCTTGCCATGGCTGCTTCAAATTCAGGAACCATTTGGCCGGGCATCGTCCAGCCAAGATCACCACCTTCCTGTGCTGAACCGATGTCTTCAGAGTACTGGCGGGCAAGGTCGTCAAAGTCTTCGCCTTCAAGAGCGCGCTTACGGAGTGTGCCTGCTAACTCTTGTGCCTGCTCATCACTCATGATTTCAGAGGGCTTAATAAGAATGTGGCGCGCTTTTGTCTGCGCTACAATTTTTTCGCCGCCGCGCGTTTTGCGCATGTGCACCAAATGAATGCCGCTGTCGGAGCGAATAGGTTCGGCGGTTTCTCCTTCTTTGATGCTCGGGGCTATGTCGCTAAACAACGAGGGAAGATCGTCCAGGTTTCGCCAGCCAAGGTCACCACCGCTCAAGTCGTAGGGAAGGGGGCTGGTGCTCACCACTTTCTCGAAAGCTTCGCCACCGCGAATGCGCCTGAATAGCTTGTCCATATGTTGCTGCGCAGCCTGTGTCTCTGCCTTGCCCGCATCGGGCGAAAGCGGTAAGAGCGCATGCT
>JBGCFE010000008.1:0-22706 GCA_045106775.1 Halioglobus sp. | reverse complement strand
ACATAACACGCCCGCAGCCCCGTAAGCATTTGATTCCGAACAATATTCTGTATAATTCGTAGAATAATGAGCGCTATTCTACGAATAACAGTTCCCAACTCCCCAATTTCTGACTAAAATCCACCTCCCGAACGAAATTCGTTGCGAGTGTAGCCAGACGATGCCCCAGCAGCAGGAATACCAAGCCAGAACCCTTCCTCAGATGGTGATGGACGCGGCCAAGACTTATGGGTCTCGCATAGCGATTACTGACGGCGACGTTAATCTCACCTATACCGAACTCGATGCCCAGCGCATTTTGTCTGCCCGCGCTTTTATAGCGGCGGGGCTTGAGCATGGTGATCGGGTGGCGATTTGGGCGCCTAATATTTATCAATGGATTCTGGCTGCTATCGGCGCGCAAAGCGTGGGCGGAGTGGTTGTGCCTTTGAACACGCGGTACAAAGGGTCGGAAGCGGCTTACGTCATCAATGCCAGTGGCGCCAAAATGTTGTTCACCGTGGGCGATTTTTTGGGTGTCTCTTACCCGCAAATGTTAGAAGGCCTATCTGTTCCTACACTAGAGCGCACTGTTGTACTCACGGGCGAGGCGTCGGGCTGTGAGCAGTGGGCAGATTTTCTGGCATTGGGAGAAAGTGTCGATGAACAGCAGGCGGTGGATCGCGCAGCGTCTCTGTCCCCAGAAGACACGCTCGATATTCTGTTTACCTCGGGTACCACCGGCAACCCGAAAGGCGTGGTGACGGGCCACGGCCAGAATATTCGTACTTTCGAGAACTGGAGTAGCACCATTGGGCTGCGCAGTGATGACAACTATTTGATTATCAGCCCGTTCTTTCACTCCTTTGGCTATAAGGCGGGTTGGCTCGCAGCCTTTATCTGCGGTGCCCGAGTTCTGCCCGCACTGAGCTTTGATCTTGATGTTGTGCTGGCGCAAATCGAACGTGAAAAAATCTCCATGTTGCCAGGCGCCCCAACGATCTATCAATCGATACTGGCGCACCCGCGCTATAAAGAGTTCGATCTTTCCAGCTTGCGTTTAGCATCAACTGGTGCGGCGCCCGTTCCAGTAGAACTGGTGAGACAGATGCGCGAAGACCTGGGGTTTGATGTTGTTGTTACGGCCTATGGGCTAACAGAGTGCTGCGGCGTAATGACGATTTGTCGGCCGCAAGACAGTGCAGAAATCATCTCGCACAGTTCGGGCCGGGCAATGGAAGGCGTTGAAGTGAAGCTAGTCGATAAGGCCGGTGAAACAGTACCTGCAGGCGCCGACGGTGAGATTTGGTGTCGCGGTTTTAATGTCATGCAGCGTTACTTCAATAATGATGAAGCCACCGCCGAGACGATTACGCCAGATGGCTGGATGATAACCGGCGATGTGGGCGTGATGGATGAGCAGGGCTACGTGCGCATCACTGGCCGTATAAAAGAAATGTTTATTGTTGGCGGCTTCAATTGCTACCCGGCAGAGATAGAAAACATTTTGTGCGATATGCCAGGTATCGCCAGGGCGGCGGTGATTGGCGTGCCGGATGAGCGGATGGGTGAGGTGGCGCGCGCATATTTAGTGAAAGACTCAGATGCAGAGGTAGATGAAGCCGCCGTTATCGCGTGGTCTCGCGTAGAAATGGCGAACTATAAAGTGCCACGCTCTGTTGTGTTTTTAGACGAATTGCCAATGAACGCGGGAGGTAAGGTTGATAAGGCCGTGCTGCTAGAAATTTCCGAGAAGGCGGGCGCTTGAGCAACGTGTCTGCCAATACTCAGTCGGCGAGTGCTGTCTCTTCTGCCAGCGCTGCCAGCCGTGCACTGGCCAGCGACGAGCCCATAGAGTTAGACGATATTGATCACGCCATTATTGAGTGGCTCCGCAAAGATGGTCGCATGTCATTTCGTGCTTTAGCGCGTGAGCTAAACCTGGCAGAAAATACCGTCCGAGCACGCGTCAGGCGCCTCGAAGATTCCAATACGATGCGTGTTGTCGCAGTAACGGACATTGAGGCCGCCGGCTACGGCATGTTGTTGGCGGTTGGTGTTCAGGTTGAGGGCAGGGCACCCGAAGCAGTTGCACGCGATCTGGCAGCTATACACGAAGTGTTCTCTGTCAACGTGGTCGTGGGTACCCATGATGTCGAAGTGTTAGTCGTGGCCGAGGATCAACTTGCCTTGAACGACTTGATTGCTAACCGTTTAGGCGCGGTAGCCGGTGTGCGTAAGCTAACACCGGCGCTGGCATTGGACGTGTTAAAAAATCAGCCAGACTGGGTGCCATTAGATGCGCGCTAAACTGGACGCGGCAGATCAGGCGATCGTCGAACGTTTATCGATTGACGCGCGCGTTAGTAACAGCGAGATAGCGCAAGAGCTGGGTGTGAGTGAAGGTACCGTGCGGGCGCGCATAAAGCGCATGGAAGATCAAAAGCAAATTCGTTTAACCGCTGTTACTAACTTAGATCGCTTCAAAGATGCCGCATTGGCATACATTTGGGTCGAGGTTGAACGCAGCAACCAAACGCAAGCGGTTGCACAGGCGCTTGCCAAGATCAAAGAGTTAGGTTTCGTTGGTGTGATGTTGGGTCGCTCGGATATTCTGGCCATTACTATGGTGCGCAATACCGAGCATTTGGCGGAGTTTGTGCATCAGCGTATCAGCAGTATTGAAGGTGTTCGCGGTACCCAAAGCACTTTAGGTGTCAATTTCGTAAAACACGATTACCGCATGGCGCGAATCGTAGGCTAAAAAGGAAAACGTGATGGATAAGCAAATGACAGCCGCTGAAGTAGTGGCGCAGTTAAGCGACGGTATGACGCTTGGAATAGGCGGCTGGGGGCCAAGGCGTAAGCCCATGGCATTGGTGCGTGAAATCTTACGTTCGGACCTCAAAGACCTGACGATTGTTGCCTACGGTGGTGCCGATGTAGGCATGTTGTGTGCTGCGGGCAAAGTAAAGAAAGTGGTGTTTGCATTTGTATCGCTAGACTTTATTCCCTTAGAACCTTACTTCCGTCAGGCGCGCCAGACAGCCGCCATTGACGTGATGGAAATCGACGAAGGTATGATGCTGCTGGGTTTACGAGCGGCGTCCTGGGGTCTGCCCTATATTCCGACCGAGGTGGGCTTGGGGACTGATATTGTGAACAAGAACCCAGACATAAAAGTGATTGATAGCCCCTACGACGACAAAGAATGGGTCGCCATGCCCGCGCTGAAGTTGGATGCCTCTCTTATACACGCTGATAAAGCTGACGCGCGAGGCGTGTGTCAGATAGCAGGCCCAGATTTTTACATGGACGATTGGTTTGCGCGCGCGGCAGACAAAACCTTTGTCTCCTGCGATGAGCTGGTAGACACCAGCTACTTCCATGACCCTGCGCAGGCGCGTCTTGTGCATTGGGAGCGTTCAGCGACAACCGGCGTCGTACCCATTCCCGGCGGTGCCCACCCTTCATCCTGTTCGCCTTTGTATGGTTTCGACGTGCCGCATTTCAAAGCCTACACCGCGTCTGCAAAAGATGAAGCGGGCTTTCAGGGCTACTTAGACACGTATGTGGGTGATAGTGAGGAGGCCTATCAGCAAAGTGTTGGCGGGCTAGATGCTATTCGCGCCATTGAATTACCCACTTACTAACAATAGCCAAGGAGATAACGACCATGACTGCAGCAACAGACTATAGCCTGGCTGAACTTTGTATAGTGGCGGCGAGCAAGGCATTTACCGATGACGGCGAAGTGCTAGCAACCGGGATTGGTGTGATTCCCCGCTTGGCCGCAAGCCTCACGATGAAGACAACCAATACCGACTTGATGATGACGGACTCCGAGGCGTGGATGCTGAGTGAGCCGAATCCTATAGGCAAGCGTGCAGACGATTTCGTACCTGCTACCGAAAGCTGGATGGGTTTCTCCCGCATCTTTGACAATGTGTGGAGTGGCAAGCGCCATGCGATGCTTGGGCCTACCCAGATCGACAAGTTCGGACAATCCAACACTTCTGCGTTGGGCGGTACCTACGAGCAGCCCAAAGTGATGATGCTGGGCGCGCGTGGATTCCCCGGCAACTCGATTTCGCACCCCAATAGTTTTTTTGTGCCTTCACATAACACGCGCGTGTTTATGGATGGTGAGTGTGATTTTGTATCCTCAATTGGTTACAACCCGTCTCGCCTACCTAAAGGGCATAGCCTTGACGATATCGATATTCGATTGGTAGTGACTGATTTATGTGTGATGGATTTCGGCGGCCCGGATCACCAGATTCGATTGGTATCGCTTCACCCGGGTATTACCGTAGAGCAAGTTCAGGAGAATACGGGTTACCCCGTGCATGTACCCGATAGCGTACCTACGACTGCAGCACCCACGCAGGCGCAGCTGGATATTATCGCAGCGCTGGATCCTCACAATCAGCGCGCGGCGCAAATCAAAGACAATCCTCCTGGAGATCGCGCTTAGGCGCTTGATGCGTCAATAAGCTGATCTAAGAGAGAACACACTATGCTGGAAACGCGTTTAACAAAGTTGCTGGGCTGTAAGTACCCTATCGTACAAACAGCCATGGGCTGGGTAGCAGACCCAAAGCTGGTGGCCGGTAGTTGTAATGCAGGCGCCTTTGGCTTTTTAGCGGGAGCAACCATTCCCGCAGATGAAATGGAGCGCGACATTCTTCGCGTCAAAGAGCTCACTGATAAACCCTTTGGTGTGAACTTTCACATGTATCAGCCCAACGCGGCGGACATTGTGGAGTTAGTCGTTCGCCACGGCGTGCGCGCGGTGAGTTACTCGCGCTCGCCAGGCCCAGAATTTATCAAAAAGCTGAAAGACGCAGGGGTTGTTTGTATGCCTACCGTTGGCCTGCCCAAGCATGCAATCAAAGCGATAGAGCTAGGCGCAGACGCGGTAACAGTGCAGGGCGGTGAAGGCGGCGGCCACACCGGCGCAATTCCCACAACCTTGCTTATCCCCCAAGTGGTTGATGCTGTAGGCGATAAAGTCCCCGTGGTTGCAGCCGGTGGTTTCAAAGATGGACGCGGTTTGTTAGCAGCGTTGTCTTGGGGCGCTGAGGGTATTGCGATGGGTACGCGTTTTCTCATGACCGAAGAAAGCCCCGTACCGCGCGAGACGCTACAGCGTTATGTTGATTGTAAAAACCCCGGTGAGATCATCGTCTCTAAGGCAATGGACGGTTTACCACAGCGCATGATTATGAATGAGCTGCTCACTGATCTCGAGAAAGCGAGTGCGCTGCGCAAGCTGATCATTGCAATGCGCAACGGATTGGCGTTTCGCAAACACACCGGTGCAACCTTGTTTAGCCTGCTTAAATCAGCCATTGCCATGAGCAAAGACGACGATATGACGGCGGCGCAAGCCATCATGTCAGCCAACGCCCCAATGATTATTCAGAAGGCGATGGTTGACGGGCAGCCTTCACAGGGCGTTTTGCCTTCTGGGCAGGTAGCAGGTGTGATCGATGAGCTGCTTAGCTGCGAAGCGCTGGTTCAATCCATTGTGGTAGAGGCGCAAGAGCGCCTTGCCTTATTGGCGGTGCGTGCCGCCGACACTGCTTAGGAGCACGAGCATGTCCCAACCGTTTAAAACAACGATCAGCGACGGCATCGCCGAAATGATTCTCGACCACCCACCCGTCAATGCCTTTGATAGTGCGGGTTGGTTTGCCATTGCAGATGAAATTGATGCGCTTGGAGCGAATGACGACGTTCGCGTCATTATTATTGGCGCTGCGGGCAAAGGGTTTTGCGCTGGCGTTGATATTAAGGAGCTTGCTGCGGATTCAACGAAGATCGTAGATGTGAACAAAGGCAATTACGAGACGTTCAGGGCCATTCATAAAAACCCTAAGCCAGTGATCGTTGCGCTGCATAGTTTCGTATTAGGAGGAGGGATAGGAATGGCCGGCGCTGCCGATATTATTCTGTGCTCTGACTGCGCGCGATTTGGTGTGCCTGAGATTGATCGTGGTGCGATGGGTGGTGGCGCGCATTTGCAACGTATGTTCCCAGTGCAAAAGGTGCGGTACATGTACTTTACGGGTGAGTTTATCGATGCGCAGGAAGCGTATCGTCTGGGCGCCGTTGAACGCGTTGTGCCCTTGGAGGAGTTGTTGCCTACCGCTAGAGAAATCGCCGCAAAAATTGCAGAGAAATCGCCTGCGATGGTGAAGTTGGCCAAAGAGGCCCTCACAGGTATTGAAGATGGCAATTTGGAAGATAAGTATCGCTGGGAACAGGGCTTTACCTTGGAAGCCTACACCGTTGGCGATTCGCAGGAATCACGTGATGCGTTTATCGAAAAGCGTGAAGCAAAGTTTGAGGAATAATTAATGGATTTGGCGTTTACGAAAGAACAGCAGGCCTTTCGCGAAGAAATTCGCAGCTGGCTGGCTGCTAATGTGCCTTCAACACCGCTACAAACGTTTGATACAGCCGAAGGTTTTGCACAGCACCGGCAGTGGGAGGCCACGCTCAACGAAGGCCGCTGGGGAATGGTCACCTGGCCAGAAGAGTTAGGCGGCAGAGCGTGCGATCTTATCGAGTGGTTAATCTTTGAAGAAGAGTATTACCGTGCTAAAGCGCCGCTACGCGTTAACCAGAACGGAATTTTTCTGTTGGGTCCCACTTTGATGGAATACGGCACCGATGAGCAGAAAGCGCGAATCTTGCCAAAGATGGCTAACGGCGAAGAGGTATGGGCGCAGGGTTGGTCTGAGCCTAATGCAGGTTCTGATATGGCCGCTATTCGTTCTACGGCGAAGCTGGAGGGCGACAAGTACATTATCAATGGTCAAAAAACCTGGTCGACCCGGGCTGTCTGGGCGGATTGGTGCTTTTGTATGTTTCGTACTGACCCTGAGTCAGAGCGCCATCGCGGGCTAACGTTTATTTTGGTGCCGCTGAACAGTGAGGGAGTTACGGTTCGCCCGATTCCGCAATTGGATGGATTGCCAGGCTTTGCTGAAATTTTCTTCGATAATGTTGAGGTAAGTGTTGATAACCGCCTCGGTGATGAAGGCGCCGGCTGGAGCGTGGCCATGGCAACGGCAGGGTTTGAGCGCGGCCTAATGTTGCGTTCACCCGCACGCTTTCAAGAAACCGCCCGTAGACTCGTTGAGTTGTACACGCAAAATCGTGAAACCGCCGACGCAGACCCAGCAGTAAAAGAAGCGGTGCTGAAAGCGTACCTTGAAGCGGAGAGCTATTGCCTTACGACCTATCAAACGGCTTGCCGTCTTAATAAGGGCGGCAAGATTGGTGCTGAGTCTTCAACCAACAAAATATTTTGGTCTGAGCTGGATCAGAATATGCACGCCACCGCTATGAGCATTCTCGGAGCGCGCGCCGAGTTGTTACCGCATGCGCCTGATGCGCAGGGCGTGGGTGGATGGCTGGATGGCTGGCTGTTTTCGCAGTCGGGCCCTATCTACGCAGGCACTAACGAAGTGCAGCGCAACATTATCGCCGAAAGAATGCTGGGGATGCCGAGGTAGTTATGGATTTTACTTTTTCAGAAGATCAACTCCTGTTTCAGGATTCGGTGCGTGACTTTTTAGTGAACGAGGTGACCCCTGAGCGTATTCGCGCTTCATGGGAATCGGACTCGGGGCGCGATGGCCAGCTGTGGGCACAATTGGCTGAGCTGGGTCTTACTGGCCTCACTGTTTCCGAAGAGCACGGTGGCCTGGGCATGTCTGAACTCGACTTTGTATTGCTCGCCCAGGAATGTGGTTATGTTGCGTTACCCGAACCTCTGGTGCATACCGCGCTAGTAGCGGTTCCAGCGTTGCAATCCATTGGCGGCGAGTTGGCTGAGCAGTGGTTGCCAAAAGTGGCAGCCGGTGAAGCAAAGGTTGTTGTAGGCATAGAGCAAAATCTCTTGGTAGAGGATGCGCATGTTGCTGATCTGCTGATTTTGCAACGTGGCAACACTGTTGTGGCCGCTACTGCAGAGCAAGTAACACTGCGCCACAATGAGTCCGTCGACCCTTCTCGTAAGCTGTTTACGATAGAGAGTATTGAGGGTGGGCAAACGATTGCAGAAGGCGAAGCCGCGGCAACGTTTGTATCAGAAACGCTTAACCGTGGTGCGCTGGGTTGTGCCGCACAGGCACTGGGTTTGGCGCAGCGCATGATCGATATGTCGGTGCAGTACACCGCAGAGCGTCAACAGTTTGGCAAGCCGATTGGCAGCTTTCAGGCCGTGAAACATCACATGGCCA
This sequence comes from Halioglobus sp., assembly GCA_045106775.1. Classification (GTDB taxonomy): domain Bacteria; phylum Pseudomonadota; class Gammaproteobacteria; order Pseudomonadales; family Halieaceae; genus Marimicrobium. The sequence continues at coordinate 14,469 of JBGCFE010000008.1, read as the reverse complement.
ATGTGGCCGTGAAGTTGGAGTACGCGAAGGCTCCAACGCATCGTGCTGCTTATGCCATTGCCAATGGTCAGGAAATTTCGGCGCACGCAGTATCCCATGCCAAATTGGCTGCCTGTGAAGCGGCGAACCTCGCTGCGAAAAACTGTGTGCAGGTGCACGGTGCAATGGGTTACACCTGGGAAGTTGATCTGCATATCTTTATGAAGAAGGCCTGGGCGTTGGCTAACACCTGGGGTGATGCAGGCTTTCATAAGGCACGTATTGGCGAACGTATTTTCATGCCAGATGCAGCGCTGGGCGCAGGTGCTACTTTCGCCTGAACGAATTTTGTCTAAATACTTTTTGATCGAATAAAGGAATACAGCCATGGCAGATGCCTATATCGTAGATGCAGTACGTTCACCCACCGGCCGGCGTAAAGGTGGCCTTGCCGATGTGCATGCCGCTGATTTGGGCGCACACGTTCTAAAAACGCTGGTAGATCGCAATGCCATTCCAGATGACGAGTATGAAGATGTCATGTTTGGCTGTGTTGATACTATTGGCCCATTGGCGGGCGATATAGCGCGTACGTGCTGGCTCGCGGCTGGCCTTTCGGATGTGGTGCCCGGAACGACTATCGACAGGCAATGCGGTTCTTCGCAGCAATCGGTGCATTTCGCAGCGCAAGCGATCATGTCGGGCATTAACGATGTGGTGGTAGCGGGTGGTGTGCAGACCATGACGCAGATTCCAATCTCTTCTGCAATGATCGCCGCACAGCCGATGGGTTTTAGCGATCCCTTCTCTGGCAGCCAAGGTTGGGTTGCTCGCTATGGCGCTACACCACCCTCGCAGTTTACTTCGGCGCAGATGATTGCAGATAAGTGGAAGATATCCCGCGAGCAGATGGAAGAATTTGCACTGCAGTCGCACACGCGCGCGTTAGCCGCAATCGAGCAGGGGCGTTTTGATAAAGAGATCGAACCGCTTAACGGTGTTGATATGGACGAGACGCCGCGCAACACCTCGATGGAAAAAATGGCCGAGTTGGAGCCATTGGCTGAGGGCGGCACCATTACGGCAGCTGTATCTAGCCAAACCTGTGATGGATCTTCAGCCATGTTGATTGTGTCTGAAGATGCGCTCAAACGTTACAACCTTACGCCGCGTGCCCGTATTGCGCACATGAGCGTGCGCGCTGCTGATCCAATTTGGATGCTAACGGCGCCGATTCCCGCTACCGAATATGCGATGAAAAAGTCGGGCATGTCGTTAGACGATATCGATTTGGTAGAGATTAACGAAGCGTTCGCCTCTGTACCGATGGCCTGGTTGCTGGAAACAGGCTACCCCATCGAAAAGACCAATGTGAACGGCGGCGCGATATCACTGGGTCATCCATTAGGTGCTACGGGCACTAAGTTGATGACGACGCTCTTGCATGAGTTGGAGCGCACGGGTGGCAAGTACGGTTTGCAAACCATGTGTGAAGGTGGCGGCCAAGCCAACGTCACCATTCTTGAGCGCTTGTAAAGTAGCGATCGTTTGCAGAAACGTTTTTCAGTAGTTTTGAGATAGTAGAGGATTTTAGGATGAGTGGAATTTTAGAGGGACGCGTCGCCATTGTTACAGGTGCCGGGGGTGGTCTAGGTGCTGCGCATGCGCGCGTTTATGCGGCGGAAGGTTGCGCGGTAGTTGTCAACGATATCAATACCGATGCTGCGCAGGCAGTTGTGGATGAAATAACGGCAGCGGGCGGCAAAGCCATCGTCAACAGTTCAGATATTACGAATTACGACGATAGCCTCAATGCCGTCAAGCAGGCGATAGATGCGTTCGGTGATCTGCATATCGTGTTAAACAATGCCGGTATCAACCGTGATCGCATGTTCGCCTCTATGACCGAGCAAGAATGGGATGCGATTATGTCGGTGCACCTTAAAGGGCATTTTTGTATCAGTTCTCATGCGGTGCATTACTGGCGTGGCCTTTCAAAAGAAGGTAAGCCGGTGAGCGGCCGCATTATCAACACTACCTCCGGTGCGGGCCTGCAGGGTTCTATCGGTCAATCAAACTACGCCGCCGCAAAAGCGGGTATCGCAGCGCTGACGTTGAATCAGGCAGCGGAGCTTGGTCGGTACAACATTACCGCGAATGCGATGGCGCCTTCTGCGCGCACAGGCATGACCACTGCCGTTCCAGAGATGGCGGAGCGCATGGCCAAACCCGAAGACGGTAGCTTTGATCATTTCGCGCCAGAGAATGTATCGAATGTACTGGCCTGGTTGGCAAGTGCAGAAGCAGCGCATGTCACTGGCCGCGTGTTTGAAGCTGAAGGTGGCCGCATATGCATTTGCGACGGCTGGCGCACTACCGACGGCGTTGATCGCGGTGCAGCGTGGGCACCGGCAGAAATCGGCCAGGCTATGGAAGAGCTGCTGGGTAAAGAACAGCCTGCACAAAAGGTGTGGGGCACCTGAGTACGCGCTGAGGATTTTGGAGAAAGTTTATGGAGTTTGCGTTCACGCAAGAACAAGAGATGATCCGCGATACCGCGGCAGCGTTTTTAGCGGAAGTTTCTGACAGTGCTGCCATTCGTGCCGCGATGGCGACTGAGCAGGGCTACGATGGCCAGCTGTGGTCGCGTATCTGTTCCGAGATGTACTGGCAGGCCATTCATTTACCAGAGGAAGTGGGCGGTATGAACCTCAGCTACGTTGAGGTCGTTGCCATGATGGAGCAGATGGGTAGGCACCTCTTGTGCGCTCCTTTTCTTTCTACTGTTTGTATGGCTGCCAATGCGTTGCTGCTGGCTGGTAACGAAGAGCAAAAGGCAAAGTGGTTGGGCGCTATCGCCGAAGGAAGTACCACAGCCACAGTTGCATTCAATGGCGGCAGCGCAAGTTGGGGTGCCGATACGGTTACAGCCCAGTGCCGGCAAGACGGCGATGAATACGTCTTGCAAGGTGACTATCGCTATGTGGTAGACGGCCACACAGCAAATGTCTTGATTGTGGCTGCTAGGGAAGCAGGTACTGAAGGTGATCAGGGCGTGAGCCTGTTTGTGGTAGAGCCAACGGCCGAAGGTGTTACGCGAACATGGTTGCCGACAATGGATCAAACGCGCAAACAAGCGAGCGTTAACCTTGCCGAAGTGCGTGTACAAAAAGACGCGCTGTTGGGCGAGCCAGGAACGGGCGCAGCAGTGCTTGGCAAGGTTGTCGATTTGGCCGCGATCGCGTTAGCCGCAGAGCAGGTAGGTGGCGCACAAAAGCTGTTGGACATGACGGTTGAGTACACCAGCGAACGTGTGCAGTTCAATCGCACCATTGCCAGTTATCAAGCCGTGAAGCACAAGGCGGCAGATATGATGTTGAAAATTGAGGTGGCGCGCTCGGCCGCTTATTACGCGGCCTGTGTGGCATCCGAGGCATTAGAAGGCGGCCCACTAGCGTCAGAGTTGTCTGAGGCGGCCAGTGTAGCCAAAGCGTATTGTTCCGATGCGTATTTTGCGATTGCAGGAGACGCAATGCAGTTGTTCGGCGGTGTTGGTTTTACGTGGGAATATGATGTGCATCTCTACTTCAAGCGCGCAAAAAGTTCAGAGCACTTGCTGGGTAATGGAGCGCTGCATAGAGAAAAGCTAGCCGCGCTTTTGTTAGATGGGGAGGCAACGGCATGAAGCTGAGTTTTAGTCAGGAAGATGAGGCTTTCCGCGAAGAAATTGCGGGTTGGCTTGCGGCCAATTTGACCGGTGAGTTTGCCAAGCTTAAATACCGCGGCGGCCCCGGTGATGAACACATGTACCCCGAAGAGCGTAAAGTCTGGGAACAGAAAATGGCCGAAGGCGGCTGGACTTGCGTGGGCTGGCCTAAAGAGTCTGGCGGGCGTGGGTGTTCTATCGAGCAGCAGGTTATTTTCTTTGAAGAGTATGCGCGTGCCGGTGCGCCGGGTCGTGTTGGTCATATTGGCGAGGGGCTGGCCGGCCCGACGCTCATTGCGTTTGGTTCAGACGAGCAAAAACAAAAGTACTTGCCGGGTATCGTTGCGGGTACGCAGCTATGGTGCCAGGGCTATTCGGAGCCTAGTGCGGGTTCAGATCTTGCTAACGTAAAAACGAAAGCGCACTTTGATGAAGCGAAAGGGAAGTGGGTGCTGAACGGCCAGAAAGTGTGGACATCACTGGCGCACGAATCAGACTATTGCTTCGTCATCGCGCGAACAGATCCAGACTCTGTCGCGCACAAGGGCCTGGGTTTCTTTCTGGTTGAGATGGACCAGCCAGGAATTGAGGTGCGGCCTATCGAGCAGATTACGGGAACCTCTGAATTCAATGAGGTCTTTTTTGATAATGCAGAGTGTGATGCTACCGATATCGTAGGTGCGCCTGGCGACGGTTGGAAGGTTGCGATGGGCTTGCTCGGTTTTGAACGCGGCGTTTCTACCCTGGGCCAGCAAATGCAGTTTCAGAATGAGTTAGATGATGTCGTTCGACTGGCGCGGGAGAATGGCGCGGGCCAGGACCCTGCCATTCGTCAACGCATTGCCAGTGCGCATACCGAGTTAAAGATCATGCGTTACAACGCCATGCGTATGCTGTCGGGGCAGAGCACCAGCGATGGTTCGCTGCAGAAGGAAGCGCTGATCTACAAACTCTTCTGGGCGACCTGGCATCGAAGCCTCGGAGAGCTTGCCATGGATGTGATGGGGCCAGAGTGCGAGATTTTGGATAGCGGCCCCTATGAGCTTAACCGTTTGCAATCGATGTATCTTTTTGTGCGCTCAGACACGATCTATGGCGGAACCAACCAAATACAACGCAACATTATTGCCGAACGTGGTTTAGGTATGCCCAAAGAACCGCGTGGCGTGGCCAAGTAACGGCAACCACTCTTTGTTAAGGGAAAAACAATGAACTTGAAAGCACCAGACTACGTACCTGGCCATGGCCTGATTAAAGGAAAGTCCGTTTTGATCACTGCAGCAGCGGGTGCCGGGATCGGTTTTTCAGCCGCGACCAAAGCCGCAGAAGAAGGTGCGCGCGCTATTGTGCTAAGTGATATACACGAAGGCCGTTTAACAGCGGCTGTAGAAAAGCTCAAAGAAGAAACTGGCCTATCAGAAGTCTATGGCCAAGTCGGCAATGTTGCTGTCGAAGATGACGTTCAGTCTTTGGTCGATTTTGCCGAGGGTGTACTTGGCGGCGTAGATATACTGATCAACAACGCAGGCCTTGGTACGTCAAAGCTTTTGATCGACATGGAAGATGACGAATGGCACAAGGTCATTGATGTCACGCTAAATGGCACCATGCGCATGACGCGTTACATGATGAAAGTGATGAAGACGCGCCAGAAAGGCGGTGTGATTGTGAATAACGCTTCAGTTCTGGGTTGGCGCGCTCAAAAAGAGCAGGCACATTATGCAGCTGCGAAGGCTGGCGTCATGGCGCTTACTCGCTGCGCGGCGCTTGAGGCTGCTGAGTTTGATGTGCGCATCAACGCGGTCGCACCTTCTATTGTATTGCACCCAATGCTTCGAAAGTCCGCATCAGAAGAACTGCTTGCTGAACTTGAGGCAAAAGAAGCTTACGGCCGAGCGGCAGAGGCTTGGGAGGTGGCTAACGTCATGATGTTTCTAGCCTCCGATTATTCAAGTTATATGACCGGTGAGATTGTTCCCGTTTCTAGCCAGCGCGCCTAAATGTTAAACCTACCCTTTTTGGAGAAGCCACAATGAGAGAAGCAGTAATCGTATCAACAGCCCGTACAGGGTTAGCCAAATCGTTTCGCGGTGGTTTTAACGACACCGAAGCACCGGCAATGGGTGGTCATGTGGTGCGTGCAGCGGTAGAGCGCGCGGGTATTGATCCGGCTGAAGTGGACGATTGTATTTTCGGTGCCGCTGCTCAGCAGGGCACACAGTCTTATAACATTGGTAGACTCAGCGGCATTGCTGGCGGCCTGCCCGATACCGTCGCTGGCATGGCCATAGAGCGGCAGTGTTCCTCAGGCTTAATGTCTATTGCAACCGCGGCAAAGAGCATTATGTGTAACGAGTACGACATTGCTGTGGCCGGTGGTGTTGAGTCGATATCCCTCGTGCAGACTAAGCACAAAAATGCCTACCGCAATGTTTCAACTGCGGTTACCGACATTGATGAAACCGCCTACATGCCGATGCTTGAAACAGCGGAAGTTGTTTCAGAGCGTTTTGGTATTAACCGCGAAGATCAGGATGTCTACTCGCTGCAAAGCCAGCAGCGTACTGCAGCTGCTCAGGAAGCTGGCCTGTTCGACGATGAAATTGTCGCGATGAATACGACTAAGTCTGTTTTTAATCGCGAGACTAAGGAAACAACCTACGAAGAAACTGTTGTTGATCGCGACGATTGCAACCGGCCCTCTACAACGCTTGAGAGCCTCTCTTCGTTAGAGCCTGTTTTTAAAGACGGCCAATGGGTGAAAGAGGGCAAGTTTATTACTGCCGGTAACTCTTCTCAGCTTTCAGACGGTGCATCGGCCTGCGTTGTGATGGATTCGCAGCTTGCGTCGCAAAAAGGGCTTTCGCCGCTTGGGATTTACCGAGGTTTGGCGGTGGCAGGCTGTAAGTCGGATGAAATGGGTATTGGTCCAGTATTCGCGGTTCCCAAACTGTTGGAGCGTCACGGGTTGCAGGTAGGCGATATCGATTTGTGGGAACTCAATGAGGCCTTTGCCTGTCAGGTGGTCTACAGCCGCGATCAGCTGGGCATCGATAACGACAAGCTCAATGTGAATGGCGGTTCAATTTCGATTGGCCATCCTTTTGGTATGAGCGGCGCGCGAATGGTTGGCCACGCTTTACTTGAGGGTAAGCGTCGCGGCCTGCGTTACGTGGTTGTCACTATGTGTATTGGTGGCGGCATGGGCGCAGCAGGTCTGTTTGAAGTGGCGTAGTTCTATCCGGCGGTCTTTCCAAGGCCGCTAAATTCCCACCCTGGCGACTACTCGGGAACTTGGGCACTTTTTCACGTTCGAAACTGTAAGGCCGGCTGGTACGGTCGGTCTTTCGGTATACTTTCCGTATACAGAATGAATACTCGAGCGCCGCATTGAAAAGAACAGCATTCCCCAACGCGAAAAAAAGTGCTGCCGGTTTTAGCCTTTTGGAAATGGTTGTAGCACTCGCAATCATGGGTATTTCTTTATCTGCACTCTATCAGGCTATAGGCGGCGCTACTCGCACGGTTACCGTGGACGAAAAGATGGCTTATGCGGTGGAGCTTGCGCGTTCTCTGGTCGCAGACCATGCGGTGGTACCCAGCGGTGGCGTGCAAAAAAACGGTGGTACTCAAAGCGGGTTCGAATGGTCTGTGGTAGCCCTGCCGGTGGACTTTCCCGATGACTCTCTATTTCCCGAAGGGATGTTACAAACCTTAGCGGTTTCTGTTCGCTGGCCTGACGGTGAAAAGGAGCGCGCGTTTGAACTGAACTCCGTTGTTGCTGGTAGCGAGGAGGCGGAGTGAGTCTGAGGTTGCGCAAGAAAAACAGCAGTGGATTCACGTTGCTTGAAGTACTGATTGCGCTGACATTGCTATCCATGATGATGGTGGCTGTGGTTGCTGCAATGCGCACGTTTGGAAACACCAAAGCCACGCTGGAGACGGTGACTGGGCGTATTGACGAGGTGCGGCTGGTGAGTGAGTTTTTGCGTACCAGCCTGGAAGGTACTTTGCCTGTGGTGCGGGTTGGCGGTGGTGCACTGGGCGACCAAAAAGAAGGAGGCACTGGGGATACCTTTTTTTCTGGAAACAGCCATTCGATAGTTTGGGTGGCCCCTTTGGTTGCAGGGGCGAGTGTGGGTGGTTCACATGTCATGCATCTGAAAAAGGTAGATGATCGTTTGGAACTGACATGGCGGCCCTATCAACGCAATTTTGAAGATTTCGCAGAAGCAGAGTTGGTACCCAAGGTGTTAATGGAATCTGTCGAGGCGTTTTCCGTCGGTTATAAAGCAACTCATGGCGGCGATTGGCTGGAAGAATGGGGAGGGCATCAGTTCATTCCCGTGGCGGTAAGGCTTAACATTCGCGCTCACGATCGTTATTGGCCTGAAATTGTCGTCAGGTTAACAGGTGAGCCAGTTAATGTGCTCTAACAGAGCTGCAAAAGCGCTAGCGCCTCAGGCCGGTGTTGCGCTGGCAATTTTGGTTTGGTTTATCGCAGCGATGTCTCTTTTGGTGGGCGCCGTGGTTATGCAGGCTCGTGTCGACGTTAAGCTGACCCAGCTGCATGCAGCTAAGGCGCGAGCGGTTGCGCTGGGTGATGGTGCTATCAATCTTGCGCTGGCAGAAATGTTAGTGCTTGAGAATCAAGGCGATTTGGAGTCCCGTAGGGCTCATTTTTCCACGAAGGCGCTTGGTGGTTTTACTGTCCGAGTTACTTTTACACCGGTAACCGGTTTGATCGATCTGAACATGGCGCCTTTAGAATTACTTGTCGCAGTGTTCATGGGTGCTGGGAATATTGATGAAAATGTCGCACGAGAGCTTGCTATCAGTGTGGTAGAGTGGCGCACATCTGGCGGGGATGACGAGGAAGGATCTGCGGCAATGCGCTTCGGGCGCTTTGAGGCGATAGAGGATCTATTGTTAGTCCCCGGAATAAATAGAACCTTGTTTGAAGTGCTGCGTGAGTCGGTATATGTCAGCCAAAACGGGCAGAGTGCCTTGGATGTTATGGCGGCACCTGAGTCGGTGTTGTTGGCCTTGGGAATGAGCGAAGAAGATTCACAGCAATATATTCAGGAGCGGCGTGGCGGGGACGGCATGTCAGTCGGTATCCCTGAGTCAATCGATCCGGCTTTCCTTAGCCAGAGTTCTCTGTCCAGCTATCGAGCGGACGCCGTGATTTATGTTGATGAAACCACTTTCCTAAGGCGTCGATGGGTAGATCGAGTGCGCACAGGAGAAGATGGCCTTCCTTGGCGCTTTTATCGTACCGAAGCCACTAGAGCATTGACCTCAAAGCTTTCTGAATCCTTACAGTTTCGGGAGGTGCCAGATGCCCAATACTAACCAGCAGTGGGTCCTGTTTGGGTTTGATGTCCGCAAAATAGGGTATTACTTTCGGGCGGGCTGGCATGATTTCTTCTGGGGAGAGGGTTCCTCGGCGCTTGCCGCTGTTGATGAGCCCGTCCGCTTGCGCACACCAGCGAGTGAGGAACGCTATTTTCGAGCCGGCAAACCATCCTCCGGGGCATCAACTGACGGAAGTTGCGAGGCGGTTCTGCTCCCGGACTCCCTGGTGCTGCTAAAAACGCTGAAGGTTCCATTGGCTGCCGAGCCAGAGCTCGAGTCTGTACTTGCGATAGAGGTTAGCACGGGCAGCCCGTTTGCGGCGGACGATACGAGCTTTGGTTGGCGGGTTTTAGGTAGGTCTGATGTTCGATTGGACGTGGCTTTAGCTATTAGTTCTCGCAGCGCTGTCATGGCTCATATTGCGCAGCAACACGGCAGCCACGATACACATGCCTACGAAGTTTGGGCTGACGCTGGTGCCGATCACGTTCAGGAGCAGTTCATTGTACTGTCAGGTTTTGGTGAGGAGGCCAGACGCCAAAGAAATTCAGCAAGGTTGAAGCGGGTAGGGGCCTTGGCGGCATACTGTGCAGTCGCGTTGGTTGTTTTTTTTGCAGTGGCCGCAGGCAGCAAATACCTTGAACTACAGCGGGCGGAGTCTATAGGAGCGGATGTAGAGGCCCGCGCTACGGAAGCTATGCGCAAGCGGGAGCAGCTGGCAGACTCGAAAGCACTTATTTCAGCAGCGCAAGAGCTTACTGATTCTCTTCCTCCTCCCTACGTGGAATTTAAACGGTTAACGCAGATTCTGGATGATGGTACCTGGCTGAAATCGGCTGAACTCAGAGGCGGTAAAGTTAAAATTGAAGGCGAGTCGATTAATGCAGCCGCAGTAATGCAGTTGCTACTAGATAACCCGGCTTATACCAGCGTTGAATCTCCTGTTGCTTTCAAAAAAATGCGCTCAGGTAAAGAACGTTTCGTATTCAATCTGGTTCGAAGCAAAGTGGGCAGCACCGCACAATGAAAATGGCGGCAAACCGGTCAACGTTAGTGGTGGGCGCCTCTGTGGGGTTGTTAGCTATGCTACTTCTTTACTGCATTGGTAAGCTATGGGTGCTTCGGCAGGGCTATGTAGAGCAAATTGAGTATATAGCGCCTCGTACTGCCCGCTTAGTGGGCGTGCTCGAGAGTGAAGAGCAGCTGATTGCAGCCGATCAAAAGGCGGCAACCATACTCGAAGATATTTCCTATCCTGCATTTAGGGATGCGGCCACAACGGGTGCAGCGATGCAGAAAGATGTGCGAGAACTCATGGTTGAGGCCGGCATGTCGGTAACGGGAAGTCAGGTTCTGCCCAGGCAGGCCAACGCTGGGTTTGATCGACTCACGCTTGAGGTTACAGCGGATGGCAACACCGAAGCATTGGAGCAGACTCTGGCTGCGTTAGAGTTGATGCGTCCTTTGGTGTTTGTCAGCTCCTTGTCTGTAAAGCAGACGCGCGTATCCAGAAGGCGTTCCAGAGATTCTTTGCCCGTGACCAGCGGTGATACCAGGAAGGTGACTGCAAAGTTCAAACTGATTTCGTTAAGGTTAAAAAACTGATGCGGTACTATACGCAATCTCCCGGGAGTCGAACGTGACCACCGTGGCTGATAAGTCAGTAGCAGAGCAAAGGGTGCAAGTGGCCGCGATCTGTATCACAGCAGCTGTGGGTCTTTTGCTCGTTTGGGGGGCGTTGCGCCTATGGTTAATGGGTGAGCCTGATGCCGTCGTGCCGGCTGCCTCTACGCTAACGGTCAACCCGTTGGACCGCTCTGGTACGGCTGCTGGAGAGTATGAGAATGTCAGCATGGTCGCTCGGCCACTGTTTTGGGCGGGCAGGCAGCCCCATGTTGAGCTTCAGAGTGATTTGCCCGAAGAGAAAGATGAGGGCCCTGTTTCAGGGTCGCTGGAAGGAATTACTCTATTGGGAACGTACTCGGGAGGTGGGCTGGAGGGCGTGATAGTTGCAACTAAATCCAAGAAACAGCGTCTCATGCTGAACGAGTCAGTTTCAGGGTGGGAATTCACTGGTTTGTCCGAGGGTGGAGCTGAATTCAATAATGGCTATGAAACGAGGCTGATCCCTCTGCAGCTCGCGCCGGCTGCAGCGAAAGCGCCACCCAAAGCGGTACCCAAAGTGAAACCCGAGTTGCGCTCAAATCGAGCGGAGCAAACAAGCGGCAAGCGCTCAAGATTGCCGACTCCGAATAAGAAACGTTGAGGCAATAAAAAATGGGGACGGAGTTAGTGACTATCCAACGGAACATATTGCGTACTGTGCTGCTAGTGGCTGCGACTTTTGCGGCAAGCTGTACCACGATGGAAGAGCCGTTAAAGCAAGATGTAGCTTCATTGTTGGCAGCAACCAGTACTGACGCTGAGCTTGTTGGCGATGCGCCAGCCAGTGCTTCCGCCGCAAACACAGATAACGCGGGTGATCAGCAGGCAGCGACTGGCCCCGCCAAGGCGAAGCTCTATAAAGGTACAGACAAACTGGTGCGCATGCCCAAAGCGGCCGAGCCGACCATTTTTATCGGTGAAAAAATAAGCTTGAACTTCGAGCAGGCGCCTCTGAGTGATGTCGTGCATGCCATTCTCGGTGAAATTCTTGAGTTGAACTATTTTGTGCAGACTCCGATAGCGGGGGAGGTCACGCTGCGAACGCGGATGCCGGTCGAGCAGGATCAGGTGTTCGAAATATTGGAGTCATTGCTAGAGGCCAATGGCGGCATGATTGTCCGAGATGAGAATGGCAGGTTTTTTGTCAGCGGGTCTGGCTCGGCATCAAAGTTTCAGTCGCGAGTATCTGCATCTGCATCCGATGCTCTGGGTTTCAGTACCGTCATTTTCCCTCTGCAGTATATAAGCGCAAGCGGCATGGCAGAAATTTTGACGCCGGTAGCAGAGCCTGATGCGTTTGTGAGGATCGACGACGCTAGAAACCTTCTTATGCTTGCTGGCACCGGGTCTCAGCTTCGTGGTTGGCAGGAGATGATAGACACATTTGATGTCGATATGCTGGCTGGGATGTCGGTTGGTATCTTCCCAATAGAGAACGGATCTATTGAAGAGGTTGAAACAGCATTGGCCACTCTGCTTGGCGGAAGCAGCACTGGCGACCAAGCGGGAGGCGGGCTTGCCGGGGCCGGTAGCCTGATTCGGGTGGTGCCTATTCCAAGGCTGAGCAGTATTCTCATCGTGACCCCGAGAGCGCACTATCTCACGCTGGTAGAAAAGTGGATTAAGCGTCTCGATCAAGTACCTGATGCCAACTACGAGCGTCGTTTGTATGTCTATAGGGTTCAAAACAGTAACGCCGAACATTTAGCGTCTCTCCTCAGTACTATTTATGGTGGTGGCAGTACGAGCGGCAGTTCGGGGTCTACTCAACGCGACTCGGGTGTAGCTCCGGGTATGACCCCCGAGCGAGTGACTGATTCTGGCGATAGCACTGGCCAAATAGGAAGCTCCATTAGTGGTAGCTCTCGCAGTAGTAGTTCTCGTGGCCCAAATGGTCCATCGAACTACAGTGTCGGCGATGTTCGCGTTGTTGCCGATGAGGACAACAATGCGCTGCTAATCTACGCCACGGGGAAGGAGTACCGAAAAATTGAGCCGGCCCTGGAACGTTTAGATGTTGCGGCCACGCAGGTCATTATTGAAGCCAGTATTGTTGAGGTTACGCTAGATGAATCACTAGAGTACGGATTAGAGTGGTCTTTTAACGGCGGCCTTGATGACGGCTTCTCTGGCGTGGGCAACCTGTTCGGAAGTACGCCTACGCCTCTGTCCAATGGGTTTGCCTATTCTGTGTTGAATAGTAGCGGCAGTGTGAAGGCGGTGTTGAATGCACTTGCAGAGCGAAATCTGCTTAACGTTATCTCCTCACCGTCTGTGATGGTGCTTGATAACCAGACGGCCACTATTCAAGTCGGTAACCAGGTGGCTGTCAGAGGTAACTCGACGGTGAATGCAGACGGGTTTCTGACTGAGTCGTTTTCTTATCGAGATACAGGCGTTCAGCTTGAAGTTACACCGTCGGTGAACGCCGGCGGGATGGTCACGATGGATATCGATCAGGCGGTGACAGACGTCAATGAGTCTTCGGGAACTGTAAATGAGCAGCCAACGTTCCTGGAGCGCAAGATTACAAGCCGCGTTGCCGTGAGGTCATCTGAGTCGATAGTACTCGGTGGCTTAATATTAGAGAATCAGAGCAACGACAGCTCTGGTTTGCCTTTGCTCCACGATCTGCCGGTTGTGGGTGCGCTGTTTGGCAAGAAGAAAAAGGCAAGCGTAAGAACAGAGCTTCTGGTCATTATTACGCCTAGAGCAATCTACAGTGATTCCGAACTCAGAGCCGTCAGCCAGGAGATGCGCTCACAAATGAGGGGGCTGGAACTGATAGATGTAGACAGTACATCGGCCTTTTTGGCCAATCCGAAGCTCAAAGTGAACGCCGAACCCATAAAATAGATATGAATTTCAGAAACTTATGAGAAAATTAAAGATGAAGGCCCTGTATTCTATTGCCAGTGTGCTGGTTGTTTTGTTTTTGGCGGGTTGCTCGTCGCTTTTATCAGATAGTAGATCTCCGGAAGAAATAGTCGCCCAAAGGGCTCAAGCATGGGCGGATGCTCTATTAGCCGGAAGCTTGGAGGGTGCTTACGAGTACACCTCGCCTGGCTACCGGCAATTTGCGAGTGTGGGTTGGTACAACGCGCGCATCGCGGGGGCTGGCAGATGGAGTGCTGCTGAGGTTGAAAGTGTCGAGTGTGAGCCTGAGTTGTGCAACGTCGTAATCTGGGTCGAGTACCGAGTTGAGCATCTGGATGTCGATGTTCGCCGGCCCAGAGAGTATCGGTGGATATACTCAGATAATAACTGGTGGCTTTACGTCTCCCCGCAATAGTAAATTCGTTGGTAATAGTGCCCTATGTGGGGTATCTGAAGGTGCTCGGAGTACGCTTCTAGCGTCGCGTGTTGTAGAGTGCAGATCACGCATCGGGCGACCGAACAATTGTGAGAGTCTTAGGCTGCTAGCGGCTAATTTATAAGGATTTTTTACCGATATTTTGGTAATTTCTCGCACGAAATTTGTACTGCAACTATTTGGCATTTATAAAGTTGACGCTCTCTGGGCACTGTGCTAATTTTCGCCTCGTACGTATGTGTTAGACGCCTCCCTACCTACGTTTTTGCAGGTGAACGATGGACAGGGGTATGGAATGGGGGCATACTTACGCCTTACTAAGAGCAGCTTAAATTAAACTTGCAACAACGATATTTGTTAAACCTAGGAGTAACAACCATGAAGAAACTACTTCCCGCGGCAGTCCTCGCTGCACTGGCCGGTGTTAACAGCGCACAAGCTGTGCACG
>JBGCFE010000079.1:0-20025 GCA_045106775.1 Halioglobus sp. | reverse complement strand
TCGTCAGTTGTCTCTTGAATCGGCTCAGCAGTTACCGACACTTCGGATTGGTTCATCAAGAACCGGCCTTTGTCGGGGTAAGCAAGCATGGGTGTTGCGGGCCAGGTTTCAGCCAGTTCACTGCCTTGTTGGCTAAACGCGAGAAGCTCTACCCGGTACCATCTCTCTGCACTGGCTTGGCTCGCGCTTAAAAAAAGGGCCAGAAAAACAGGAGTGCAGAAAAATGTCTTGAATGAACAAAGCTTAAGCATTAGCGGCCTTTTTCTCATCTGCTGAGAGGGTTTTCATTAATTGTTCCAAATACGCTTCTCGGTCGGAAATTTCCGGCATGCTGTGTTCGAAGCGTAGCCGAGTAGCCCCAGTGAGCTTGAACGTTTTAGGGTTCGCCTGCACAAGTTGAACAAGACTCAGAGGGTCAACCGCCGTCGTTTCTTTGAACTCGATACTACCACCGTCCGGCCCTGCATCAAGCGTACGGATACCTAGAGCTTCCGCGCGTAGCCGCAGTCTTGAGGCTTGGAACAGGTTGTGTACTTGCGGAGGTAGTAGTCCAAATCGATCGATCATCTCAACTTGCAGGTTGCGCAGATCATTGTCGCTCTCCGCAGCCGCTATGCGCTTGTAGAGAATAAGCCGCCCATTAACGTCGGGCAGGTAGTCTTCGGGTATCAGGGCAGCTGCATGTAGATTAACCTCAGTGCCCTGATCAAGCGGCGCATCCACATCAGGGATATCACCACGACGAAGCGCGTCAACGGCTCTCTGCAGCATGTCCATGTACATAGAAAAACCAACGCTGTGAATTTGGCCGCTTTGTTCGTCACCGAGCAGTTCCCCGGCGCCGCGAATCTCTAGATCATGTGTTGCCAATAGATAGCCCGCGCCTAAATCACCGGCAGCTTCAATGGCTTCGAGGCGCTTGCCCGCGTCTGAGGTAATGGCTGAGCGCGGCGGTGTGAGCAGATAGGCATAGGCCTGATGATGCGAGCGGCCGACACGCCCGCGCAGTTGGTGCAGCTGTGCAAGGCCAAATTTATCGGCTCGCTCAATAATGATCGTATTGGCGTTGGGGATGTCGATCCCGGTTTCGATAATGGTGGTGCACAGCAGTATCTGGTGCTGCCGATGGTAGAACGCAGACATCACTCGTTCGAGTTCGTTTTCACGCATCTGCCCATGGGCGACGGCAATGCTGAGATCGGGCAACAACTCGCGCAGCTTGCGCGCCGATTCCTCGATCGTTTTCACTTCGTTGTGCAGATAGTAAACCTGCCCGCCACGCAACGTTTCGCGCAGGGCTGCTTCTTTTACTAGCGCAACGTTGTGCTCACGCACAAAGGTTTTAATGGACAACCGTCTGGCAGGTGGCGTCGCGATGATGGAAAGATCGCGCATTCCGCCCAGCGCCATATTTAGCGTACGCGGAATGGGCGTAGCCGTAAGCGTTAGTATATCCACCTCAGCACGCAGTGCTTTGATAACTTCTTTTTGCTTCACCCCAAAACGGTGCTCTTCATCGATGATGAGTAGCCCAAGATCATCGAAGCGAAAATCTTTTTGCAGCAGCTTATGAGTACCAATCAAGATATCGATTTTGCCCTGCGCGGCACGCTGCATAATTTCAGTGGTTTCTTTTGTCGATTTAAATCGCGAGATTACTTCAACAGTTACCGGCCACTCGGCGAATCGATCGCTGAACGAGTTGTAGTGTTGTTGCGCGAGCAGGGTGGTGGGGACAAGAACTGCTACTTGTTTATTGCTGGCCGTGGCAAGAAAGGCCGCTCTTAACGCTACTTCTGTTTTGCCAAAGCCCACATCGCCACAGACTAGCCTGTCCATAACGCGGCCACTGCGCATGTCTTGCGTAACGGTGGCAATTGTCGCTTGTTGATCGGGCGTTTCTTCAAAGGGAAAGTCGGCGCAGAATTGTTGGTAGCGCAACTCGTCAGATTCGAAAGCAAAACCTTCGCGGGCCTCTCGGCGCGCATACACTTCGAGCAACTGCGAGGCGATGTCGTTGGCTTTTTCACTGGCTTTGCGCCGCGCCTTTTCCCATTGGTCTGAGCCAAGACGGTGTAGCGGTGCTGATTCAGGGTCACTGCCGGAGTAGCGGGAAATCAAATGCAGGGATGCCACCGGCACATACAATTTGGCGCCGTCGGCATACTCCATGGTAAGAAACTCAGTCTCCTGCTCGCCCACTGCAAGAATTTGCAAGCCCAGGTATCGGCCTACACCATGCTCCAGATGAACCACCGGAACGCCAATGCGTAGCTCGGTGAGATCACGAAACGCATTGGCTTCGGGTGTTTCCTCGTTGCTCTTGCGGCGCCGGCGTTGCGCAACGCGGTTTCCAAAAAGCTGCGCCTCGCTCACTAGCGTGGCTGCGTCGGGGCCGCTGTACAGGCCGCGATCGAGTGGTGCGGTGGCAATAGCGAACGGTTCGCCGCTGGTGACAAAGTCAGGCCAGCTCTCTACCGAGGGAGGGTGCAAGCCCTGCTCGGCCAGCGACTGCAGCAATATCTCGCGTCGTCCTGCGGTTTCTGCGCAGAGCAGCACGGGTGCGTTGTGAGACTCAATAAAGCGGGCCAGTTCCTGGGTGGGCGATTCGCCGCGCGTTTGCGCAGTGAGTGCAGGTGGAGCTTCTACCGTAGTGCTGGCATGCACCGCGGCATCGGCGTTCTGTTTCAGTTCAAGCACCGGGTATTCTTTTAGCGTTTGATACAGCTCTTCAACCGGCACAAAACCAATCTTGGGGGGGAGCAGCGGGCGACGGGGGTCGATACCGTACTCTTCATGACGCGAACTAACCTCTTGCCAGAATGAGGTCGCCGCGCCGTGGTGGTCGCCAACGGTGATCAGTGCAGCATTATCCGGTAGATAGGAAAACAGGGTGCCACACTCTTCAAAAAATAGCGGTAGGTAATACTCGCAACCGCCGGGGCTGCGGCCGGCGCTCACATCCACATAGGTGGGGCAGGCATCGTGATCAACATCAAAACTGTCATACCAGTTCATCTGGAATCGGCCAATGGCGCGTTTATCGAGTGGGTACTCGCGCGCGGGCAACAAGTTGATGCTATCGACCTTGTTGATTGTGCGCTGACTCTCCGGATCAAAGGTGCGTAGTGTGTCCACCTCGTCGTCTAGCAGATCAATGCGGTAGGGCACGTCACTGCCCATGGGAAAGATATCGAGTATCGAGCCGCGCAGCGTAAACTCTCCGTGTTCGTAGACCGTATCTACGGCCACGTAGCCGTTGCGCTGTAGGTTCAGGCGAAAGGTGTTTACGTCCAGTGTTTGTCCGGTTTCCAGGACCAGACTTGAGCCGGCGATATAGTCTGTAGGCGCCAGCCGGTGCATAAGAGTTGAAATGGGTATCAGCAGAATACCGGCTTTTAGGCTTGGCAAGTGGTAGAGCGTGTTGAGCCGCTCAGAGACAATATCCTGATGGGGTGAAAAGTGATCATAGGGCAGCGTTTCCCAGTCTGGGAATACTAAGATCTCAGTAGGCTCCGCAAGAAAGAACGGCAGCTCGCGCTCCAGCGCAAGCGAGGTAGTGGTGTCTGCCGTGATTACCACCAGTAGCCGTTCTGTTGAGGCTTGCTCCGCAATACAGGCAGCGTCAGCACTGCCGTAAAAAGGGCCAATAGCGGTGCGCGTGCCAGCCGTTTCGGGCCAGGGCGTATTGTCGACTAGTGTGCGAAACATAAAGTGAATATCGCGAGTAAAGTGCGCCTTGGGCGGATTTAGGCGGGGCCATTATAGCCAAGGCAAGAACGAGTACCAGCACTGCGTCACAGAACGCTGTGAATATGCCCTATACCCGGTTGCGCGGCTTTAATCATCAGATGATAATACGCGGCCTCAGCCCATTGGGCTCAAAATAAATGTGCCCCTTGGGGTTAACCGAGAAACAGGTATCTGACAGTGAATGATCGCAAGCGTGAACGTCCCGATGACTACTTCAAAGACTGGAAGGAGCGGGAAGCACTTGCTGAGGGGATGATTCCCTTGGTAGGCCGATTGGCCCGCGAAAAGAACGTGAAGTGTTATATCTATGGCCGTTCGCTGGTTAACCGTTCGGTACTCGAGATAATGAAGGATCATCGCTACGTGCGCCAGGTGGAGGCGAACGAGCTATCTGAGTACGAAACGTTTCCCGTTCTTAGCAAAATTAGCCAGATGGATCTTGGGCCTGCGCACATCGATGTAGGTCGGCTAACGGTGAATTATTACGATGGTGGCCACGGCGCTGACCTGAGTATTGATGAGTACGTTGAGCAAGAGCTTGCTGATCTCGTTGAAAGTGAGCATAAGCCGGTCTCTGAACCGCAAGACGTCGTCCTCTACGGCTTTGGCCGGATCGGCCGCTTGATGGCCAGGATTCTAGTGGATAAGACCGATGGTGGAGATTGCTTGAGGCTTCGCGCCATTGTGGTTCGCAAAGGCAAGGCACCTAACGATTTGGTGAAGCGGGCGAGCCTCCTTCGCCGAGACTCTGTGCACGGTGCGTTCGAGGGCACAATTCGCGTCGATGAAGAGCGTCAGTCGTTCGTTGCTAACGGTAACGAGATCAAAGTGATTTACGCCGATTCGCCAGACGAGATTGATTACACTCAGTACGGCATCAACAACGCGATCATCATCGATAATACCGGTGTCTGGCGTGATGAGGCGGGCCTATCGCAACACCTCAAGAGTAAAGGTGCCAGCAAGGTTATCCTGACGGCTCCGGGTAAAGGTGATTTGAAAAACGTCGTAGCGGGCATCAACAACGACATTATTGAGCCTACCGACACCATTATTTCTGCCGCAAGCTGCACAACCAATGCAATCGCGCCGCCGCTTAAAGCAATGGATGATGAATATGGTGTGGTTGCAGGCCACGTAGAAACCGTTCACGCCTATACCAACGACCAAAACCTTATCGACAACTATCATAAGTCGTCTAGGCGCGGCCGTAGTGCGCCATTGAATATGGTACTTACCGAAACCGGTGCGGCCAAAGCGGTGGGTAAGGTGCTGCCACAGTTCATTGGTAAACTTACCGGTAACGCTATACGTGTTCCCACGCCGAATGTGTCGATGGCGATTTTGAATCTTACTCTGGGCAAGGAGACAACCGTTGAAGAGTTGAACCTGTTCATGCGTAATCAGGCCATGCACTCTTCTCTGCGCAAGCAGATCGACTTCTCCTCATCGCCAGAGATTGTTTCCAGCGATTTTGTAGGCTCTCGTCATGCCTGTATCTTTGATGCGCAGGCGACCATCGTGAACGGTAAACAAGCGGTGCTGTACCTCTGGTACGACAATGAGTTTGGCTATAGCTGCCAGGTGCATCGCATTCTTGAGCAGATGGCTGGTATCGACTTTTTGGTTTACCCAAAGGAAGCCTAGCCGGCAGTTTGACCCCGACGGCGCTACCAGCCCGTCGGGAGCGTTCCCTTCGAACAAAACCTGTTCAAAATCAAACAACTCCCCCCCTTGAGATGGCCTTTTTAGTGGCCTTTTGTTGAGCCTATCCGGTATAATGCGCGCGGCCTGTAATCCAGACTTGTAGTAGCCTCGATTCATGCGCGTTCAGTGCAATAGTCGGGCTCCAGTCCCGCCCCTGTGCGCAGCTGTCTATCGCGCAAAAGCGCGAGAGGTTTCAGTCCATTCATAAATGTTTCGATTCTGTAGGCAGATCGTATGATCAAAATCAAACGCGGCTTGGACATACCCATTGAGGGTGCTCCCGAACAAACGATTGAGGATGCTCCCGCAGCGCGCGCCGTTGCCGTCGTCGGGTATGACTACCCGGGGATGAAACCCACCATGGCGGTGGCCGAGGGCGACCGTGTAAAGCTGGGTCAGCAGCTGTTTGCCGACAAGAAAAATGAAGGAGTGGTGTATACCGCTCCCGCTAGCGGTACCGTCTCCGCCATCAATCGTGGTGCAAAGCGTGTTCTGCAATCGGTTGTTATCGAAGTCGACGGCGATGACGCCGAGCCGTTTCTCACTTGTACTGCGGGTAACCTACCGGAAGCGTCTGCCATTCGTGGCCAGCTCATCAGCAGTGGCCTTTGGGCTGCACTGCGTACAAGGCCATACAGCAAAGTGCCAGCGGTGGATGCGCAGGCAGCTGCCATTTTTGTAACAGCCATGGATACACAGCCACTTGCGGCAGATCCCGCTCTGGTTATCGCACCGCAAAAAGAAGCATTCGCGCTCGGCCAGGAGCTGCTGGCGAAATTGACCGCCGGCAGCGTCTACGTTTGCACGGCGCCCGGTGCAGACATTCCGCTGGGCAGCGCCTCGAATATTCGTGGTGAACAATTCGACGGGCCACACCCCGCCGGCCTGGCAGGCACCCATGTCCATTTTCTGGAAGGCGTAAACGCAGAGAAAACAGTGTGGACAATTGGGTATCAAGATGTGATTGCTATTGGCCGTTCCTTCTTAGATGGCCGGCTCTACACCGACCGCGTTGTCTCGCTGGGTGGCCCACAAGTTGAAAAGCCACGTTTGTTGAGGACGCGTTTAGGCGTTGATCTGCAGGCGCTATGCGCAGGGCAGTTGAAGAATGGTGAAAACCGAATTGTGTCTGGCTCCGTATTAGGGGGTAGAGCGGTGCAGGGAGCTACTAGCTACTTAGGCCGTTATCACAATCAGGTTTCAGTGTTGCTGGAAGGGCGACACCGCGAGTTCATGGGTTGGTTTTCGCCGGGTTTCAATAAGCACTCGAACCTGGGTATTTATGCCACCAGCTGGTTCGGTAAAAAGCTCCTGCCCATGACAACAAATACCAATGGCAGCGAGCGGGCCATGGTGCCAGTAGGCAGTTTTGAACGTGTAGTTCCTTTAGATGTGCTGCCAACACAGCTTCTGCGGGCATTGATTGTGGGTGATACCGAAATGGCGCAGGCACTGGGTTGTCTTGAGCTGGATGAGGAAGATCTCGGCCTCTGTAGCTATGTGTGCTCAGGTAAATACGAATATGGGCCGATACTGCGGGATAACCTTACGCGTATCGAGAAGGAGGGTTAAACGGTGAGCCTGAGAAAAGTTCTCGACGACATGGAGCACCACTTTCAAGAAGGTGGTCGGTTCCAGAAGTTTTTCGCGATTTATGAAGTATTCGATACCTTCCTCTATGCACCTAACAGCGTAACGCGCTCTACGGCTCATGTGCGCGACGGTGTTGACCTCAAGCGCATTATGATCACTGTGTGGCTGGCTACCTTTCCCGCCATGTTCTATGGCATGTATAACCTTGGCTTTCAGGCTACCGATGTCATGCCCGATGGATATGCAGTGGAGAGCTGGCGCGGTTGGTTAATCAACACGTTCGGCGGCTACGACGGGAGCAACTGGTGGCATTGCTTCTGGTATGGCGCCGTATTCTTCCTACCTATTTACATCACCACCTTCCTGGTGGGTATATCCTGGGAAATTCTGTTTGCCGTTCGGCGTGGTCATGAAGTCAATGAAGGCTTTTTCGTTACTTCGGTGTTATTCGCACTCACCTGTCCACCTGACTTGCCGCTGTGGCAGGTAGCGATGGGTATTTCGTTTGGTGTTGTGATCGGCAAAGAAGTCTTTGGCGGTACCGGTAAGAATTTCCTCAATCCTGCTTTAACAGGTCGCGCATTTTTGTATTTTGCGTATCCCGCGCAGATGTCAGGCGATGCCGTTTGGACAGCAGTCGATGGTCATACTGGCGCTACCATGCTCTCAGTGGCGGCGTCACAGGGTATTGAAGCGGTAGAAGCGCAGTGGACATGGTGGCAGGCCTTCACTGGCAACGTGCCCGGTTCAATTGGCGAAGTGTCTACTCTCGCGATTTTGATAGGCGGCTCACTGCTCTTGCTTACCCGCATAGCATCGTGGCGCATTATCGCTGGCGTGTTTCTGGGTATGGTCAGCTTCTCGCTATTACTGAATGCGATTGGCTCGGAAGGCAACCCGGCTTTTGCTGTGCCCTGGTACTGGCATTTAGTGATGGGGGGCTTTGCGTTCGGCATGGTCTTCATGGCCACCGATCCAGTCTCTGCTGCAATGACCAATACCGGCAAGTGGGCATACGGCCTGTTAATTGGCGTGATGACAGTCCTCATTCGAGTGATCAACCCCGCCTTCCCCGAAGGGATCATGCTCGCCATCTTGTTTGCTAACCTCTTTGCGCCGCTGATGGACCACTTTGTGGTGCAAGCCAACATTAAACGGAGGCTTGCCCGTGTCTAGTAATGACAGCACTGCTAAAACCATTATCGTTGCCTTTGCACTCTGTATCGTCTGCTCGGTCATCGTCTCTACTGCAGCAGTCTTATTAAAGCCAGCGCAGGAAGTGAACAAGGCTTTAGATAAGAAGCGTAATATTCTTGCTGCGGCGGGCATGCTGCAGGACGGCGTCGGCGTAGAAGAGCAGTTTGCGCAGATAAAAACGCGCCTGGTTGATCTGCGCACCGGTAAATATACCGATGAAGTGGATGCGCAAAGCTATGACCACATCAAAGCGGCCAAAGATTCCGCCATGTCGCGTGAGCTAACCGACATTGAAGATCAGGCAAAAATTTCTCGTCTGGAGAACTACGTGCCGGTGTATCTGGTGGAAGGCGAGGGCGGCGGCGTTGATAAAATTATTCTGCCGATTCGCGGTTACGGCCTGTGGTCGACACTGTATGGTTTTATAGCACTGGAATCAGATGCAAATACCATTGCCGGCCTGGGTTTTTATGAGCACGGTGAAACGCCCGGTTTGGGTGGCGAGGTTGATAACCCGCGTTGGAAAGGCCTCTGGCCTGGCAAGCAGGTTTATCGCGACGGTCAGCCCGCTATTGAGCTTATTAAAGGCGCGGTTAACCCGGCAAACGACGGAGCGCAATGGCAAGTCGATGGTTTGGCTGGAGCAACACTTACCGCCAGAGGTGTCACAAACCTGGTTCAGTTTTGGTTGGGCGAAGCGGGCTTTGCCTCCTATTTAGATAACGTTAAGTCTGGAGAAGCCTGAGCATGGATTCTGTGAAAGATACACTCACTACGCCTATCTTTAAGAACAACCCTATCGCGTTGCAGATTCTGGGCATCTGTTCAGCTTTGGCGGTGACATCGTCATTGCAGGTGACTCTGGTGATGTGCGTAGCGCTTACCTTTGTCTGCGCCTTCTCGAATTTGTTTGTGTCGGCCATTCGCCGCCATATTCCCGGCAGCATCCGTATTATTGTGCAGATGGTGATCATTGCCTCGCTGGTAATCGTTGTTGATCAGTTTCTAAAGGCTTATGCCTATGGGATTAGTAAGCAGCTGTCAGTGTTTGTGGGCTTGATCATTACCAACTGCATTGTGATGGGCCGTGCCGAAGCGTTTGCGATGAAAAACCCACCCGTACCGAGTTTTATAGATGGCATTGGTAATGGCCTTGGTTACAGTGTTGTTCTGATTGCGGTGGCGGTAGTCAGAGAGCTCTTTGGCGCAGGCAAGTTAATGGGTTATGAAATACTTCCGCTGGTGACAGAGGGTGGCTGGTACAACCCGAACGGCTTGCTGTTGTTACCACCCAGTGCGTTTTTCCTTATTGGGCTGTTTATCTGGGCGCTGCGTAGTTATCAAAAGGAGCAGGTTGAAGAGCCTGATTTCAAGCTCGCCAAGCATACTGTGGCAAGGGAGGGCGTGTAAGTGGAAGCGCTTCTAAGTTTATTTGTACGCGCCATCTTTATCGAAAATATGGCGCTGGCCTTCTTTTTGGGCATGTGTACGTTTCTGGCGATATCGAAAAAGATTCAGGCCGCTTTGGGTCTGGGTATTGCAGTGATTGTGGTGCTGACCATCACAGTGCCGGTGAACAACCTGATCTACAACTATTTGCTCGCCGACGGTGCGTTGGCCTGGGCTGGCCTGCCGGATATGGATTTGAGTTTTCTTGGGCTGCTGTCTTACATCGGCGTGATCGCTGCGCTCGTGCAGATACTTGAGATGTTTCTGGATAAGTTCGTTCCTGCGCTCTACAACGCGCTGGGCGTGTTTCTACCGCTAATTACGGTTAACTGTGCCATTTTGGGTGCCTCTCTCTTCATGGTTGAGCGTGACTACACCTTCGCAGAAAGTGTGGTGTTTGGCGCCGGCTCTGGTGTTGGCTGGGCACTGGCGATTGTTGCTTTAGCCGGCATACGTGAAAAATTAAAGTACTCGGACGTGCCCGATGGTCTGCAAGGCCTGGGGATTACTTTCATCATTGTGGGCCTTATGTCACTGGGCTTTATGTCGTTTGGCGGCATCGATATCTAGGCGGAACTGAACAAGTATGGATATGACAATTGTCTACGGCGTAACCATGTTCACAGCCATCGTGCTGATACTGGTTGCAATCATTTTGATGGCTCGCTCGGCGCTAGTTAGCTCGGGCGACGTTACTATCGAAATTAACGGTGAAAAATCAATCACAGTACCTGCAGGTGGAAAGCTGTTGCAGACGCTGTCTGAGGCAGACTTGTTTCTCCCCTCGGCCTGTGGCGGCGGTGGTACCTGCGCACAGTGTAAATGCATTATCGAAGAGGGCGGCGGTTCTATGCTGCCAACAGAAGAAGGCCACTTTAACCGTCGTGAAGCGGATGAGGGCTGGCGCCTGAGTTGCCAAACTGCCGTGAAGCAGGACATGAAGATCCAAGTGCCTGAAGAAGTGTTCGGCGTTAAGCAATGGGAGTGTACCGTTGAGTCCAACCCCAACGTGGCCACGTTTATTAAAGAACTCACATTAAAACTTCCCGAGGGCGAAAACGTCGATTTCCGCGCTGGTGGTTACGTTCAGCTTGAGTGCCCACCGCACCTCGTGAAGTACTCCGATTTTGATATTGAAGAAGAGTATCGCGGTGATTGGGAGCGCTTTGGTTTCTTTAAAGTGGAATCTGAAATTAAAGAAACGGTTATTCGCGCATACTCAATGGCCAACTACCCAGAAGAAAAGGGTGTGGTGAAGTTTAATATCCGTATCGCTACCCCACCGCCAGGCAGTGAAGGCATTCCGGCCGGGGCTATGTCGTCCTGGGTATTTAATTTGAAGCCTGGCGACAAGGTAAAAGTGTACGGCCCGTTCGGTGAATTCTTTGCCAAAGACACCAACGCTGAGATGGTCTTTATTGGTGGTGGTGCAGGCATGGCCCCCATGCGCTCGCATCTGTTCGATCAGCTCAAGCGCTTGAAGTCAGACCGCAAAATTTCCTTCTGGTATGGCGCACGTTCTCTACGTGAGATGTTCTATCAGGAAGATTACGATTCACTGGCGGCAGAGTTCGACAACTTCGATTGGCATGTGGCGCTTTCTGATCCACAGCCTGAGGATGACTGGGACGGGCTAACCGGGTTTATTCACAACGTGTTGTTCGAGCAATATCTCAAAGAGCATCCGGCGCCTGAAGATTGCGAGTTCTGCGTGTGTGGGCCGCCCATGATGAATGCTGCTGTGATTCAGATGCTCACCGATCTTGGTGTAGAGCCTGAGAATATTATGTTGGACGACTTCGGTGGTTAACCGCAGCGCTGCTCCCAAAAGCCACTCTATTGAGTGGCTTTTTTATTGGCTGCGACCTGTCGGTTACTTTGCAACGGTAATCGCGCTGCTTCTCGCGGTCAGTGGTTGTGGCACGGCAGACGCCCCCGTAAAGCTTGGCGGTGCCACCATGGGCACTACCTGGAGCATTACTTATCTAGGCTCTGGCGAGGAGCCACCAGCGGCGCAAATCAACGCAGGTGTCGTAGAGGTGCTCGCGGCTGTGAATGCCAGCATGTCGACCTATCAGCCTACTTCCGAGATATCGCGCTTTAATGCGTTACCGGCCGGCGAGCCGATTCAAGTGAGTGAACCTTTTATCGAGGTTTTGGAAACTGCACTGCGGGTGGGCGGTCTTACTCAGGGTGCGTATGACGTTACTGTTGGGCCGTTGGTGGACTTGTGGGGTTTTGGTAGCGCAACGTTTGGGCTAAACACTGATGTCTCGATCCCGGCTGCTTCGGCAATCGCTAAAGCGCTGGCACAGGTAGGGCAGAACCGTATCGTGCTAGATGTAGCGCGCCAGAGCATTTCTAAGCAGGGTGAACTTGCTCTGGATTTTTCGTCGCTGGCGAAAGGTTATGCCGTTGATGAGGTTGCGGCGTTTCTGCGCGAAAACGGCATTACGCGTTACCTGATTGAAGTGGGCGGTGAGATGGCGTTGGCCGGTAATAGCCCCAGAGGTGATTTATGGCAAATCGCCATTGAGCAGCCGGAGCCGCAAATGCGATCGGTGGCGGCGGCGTTGCGGCTGACGGATCTTGCTATTGCTACATCAGGTGACTACCGCAACTATGTTGAAATCGACGGTAAGCGGTATTCCCATGCGATCGATCCAAGAAACGGTTATCCGATTGATCATGAGCTGGTATCGGTCACCGTTGTCCATGAAAGCGCCATGGCAGCCGACGCTTGGGCAACGGCATTGATTGTGCTTGGTCTGGACGATGCGTTGGCGGTGGCGCAAGCACAGGGATTGGCGGTATATTGCATCGCACACAAGGGCGGAGAATTTGTTCATCGCCACAGTAAAGCTATCGCGGCATACATCATGCCGCACTCGTTTGAAAATAGGTTGGAATTAGGCGCGAACTAAGCAGGAACTAAGCAGGAGTAGAGGGGACATGGCAGAATTATTTATCAGCATGGTCGTCATAGCAACAGTCATCACAGCAATGGCGGTGGGTGTGCTTATGGGCCGCCCACCCATCAAAGGCTCCTGCGGCGGTATGGGCGCATTAGGCATGGATACGGCCTGCGACATTTGCGGAGGTGATCCAAAGCAATGTGATGAGGAAACCCGGGGCGGCGCTGTCGGCCGAGCAAACCCCGGACAGTATTACTCTGCAGATTAAGCTGCCCTCGAATTGATCACTCCCAAGCGCAGCTGATTAGCTTATGTCGAATTACGCCGCTTTTGTCGGCGCCCGCTACACTTTTAGCCGTAAAAGGAACCGCTTTACGTCCTTGATCGCGACTGTTTCTATGCTGGGAATGGTGCTCGGTGTTGCCAGCCTGATTGTTGTTCTATCGATTATGAATGGCTTTGCGGGCGAGTTGCGCGGGCGAATACTCTCTCTGGTCCCCCATGGCTATGTCGAGTCACCCGCTAGCGATTTAACAGATTGGCAAGATTTACGTCACACGCTGCTAAGCTCCGATCAGGTGAATGCTGCCTCTCCCTATGTCGATGAAAAAGTCATTTTGGCGCACCAGCAATACATGCAGGGCGCGCTTCTCACCGGTATTGTGCCCGCGCTTGAAGTGACTGTGTCTAAAATTGGCGAATCGATGATCGCGGGCGAGCTCGCGTCGTTAGACGAACGCGCGTTTAACGTGGTGCTGGGTGCTTCTCTGGCGCGCATGTTGAACGTGAGCGTTGGCGATAGGGTAGACGCCACAGTGCCGCGCTTGACGGTAACACCGCTGGGTGTGTTTCCGCGGAACAAGCGCCTGCGCGTTACCGGTATTTTTGAAGTGGGGGCTCAACCTGATGTCTATCAGGCGTATGTGTCGCTAGCAACAAGCCAAAAGCTGATCGGCAAGAAGGGCAATGTCGATGGTCTGCAGGTTAAAACCCCTGATTTATACTCAGCCCCCGCCAGTCTTGCCGCTTTATCTGACGCGCTTCCAGAAACGGTGCGCGACACACTCATCGTGCGCGACTGGAGCCAAACTCAGGGCTCACTGTTTCGCGCTGTAAAGTTAGAGAAACTCATGGTGAGCCTTCTTTTGCTGAGCGTTGTTGCCGTCGCCGCTTTCAATATTATTTCTACCCTGGTGATGTCGGTTGCCGAGAAGCGTAAAGACATTGCTGTGCTGCGAACGATGGGCGCAGGTGCCAGCGGTATCATGGCCATCTTTATGGCCCACGGTTTGATGTTAGCGTCAGTGGGGATATCGATTGGTGCTATCGGGGGTGTTTTACTGGCTAGCAATATTGCAGCCCTTGTCGGTTGGGTAGAACAGTTAATTGGCGTAAAACTGTTTGACCCCGCCGTGTATTTTATCAGTGAACTGCCCGCTCAGTTGTTATGGAGTGATGTTGGATTGGTGGTTGGCGCCTCGTTATTGTTGAGCCTTTTTGCCACTGTTTACCCCGCTATGAGAGCCGCGCGAATCGCGCCGGCTGAGGTTCTACGCTATGAGTGAATCGGTGTTGTTGTGCGAAAATCTGTCGCGCGCTTATGTCGATGGCGACCGCGAAATTCGGGTTTTGAATAACGTCCAGATGGCGCTGCAGCCTGGTGAGAAAGTGGCGATTGTGGGAGCCTCGGGTTCAGGTAAATCTACATTGCTAAACCTGCTGGGTGGTTTAGATCACCCTACCAGCGGCAGTGTGCTGATGGATGGCAATGATCTCTCTGCGCTCACTGAGCGCAAGTTGTGCGAGCTGCGCAACGAAAAACTCGGCTTTGTGTATCAGTTTCATCATTTGCTGCCTGAGTTTGATGCGCTGGAAAACGTGGCCATGCCGCTGCTCATTGGCGGGTTGTCGCGCAGTGTAGCTCGGGAGCGTGCTGGCGATATTTTGGCCAGGGTAGGCATGCAGCATCGCCTGGAGCACAGGCCAGCACAGCTTTCGGGCGGTGAGCGTCAGCGGGTGGCGATTGCCAGAGCACTGGTAGCGCGGCCTGTCTGTGTTTTGATGGATGAGCCTACGGGTAACCTGGATCCTGAGTCAGCTGAACAGGTGCTGGCGCTCATCGATGAGCTGGGCGAAGAGAGTGCCGCCTTCGTGGTGGTAACGCACGATCCTGCAATCGCTGCGCGCATGAATCGCACACTGCGACTGAGTGAGGGCGCATTGCATGCGGTGGTTGATACTGCGGCGGGTTCACAGGGCGAGGCCTCCCATTGAGTTTCGCTGAGCGACTGCGGCTGGCAGTACGCTACACCTTCGCCTTCGGCCAAGGGTATTTGTCGACTTTTTTGTCTTCGCTTTCAATGCTTGGCCTGGTGTTGGCCATTTCCCTGCTGATCACGGTGCTGTCGGTAATGAATGGGTTCGACAAAGAGATGCGCGAACGCATTCTTTCGCTTGTTCCCCACGTGACTATTTATTCCAATCAGGCGATCGACGATTGGCCCACGCAATTAGCCACCTTGCGCGCGCAACCCGATGTTGCCCAGGCATCGGCTTTCGCGGAATTTGATACCTTGATAATGCGCGGCTCGGTGATCGAAACGGCTAAGGGTATTGGATTGGATCGCGATGACAAAGCCGCCCTACAAAAGTTGCTGATGGCACTGACGCAAGATCAGCAGCAGGCGTTTCTCGGCGCAGACGAAGGGATTGTGCTTGGCCGCGGCGTTGCACAGCGCTTGCAGGTGAAGCCGGGTGACAAACTAACGCTGATCGTGCCAGAGGAGGGCAGTATTACCCGCTCTCGCAAAACACGATCAAAAGTCGTTAGCCTGAGTGGCGTACTCGATACCGGCACAGAGCTTGATGAGGCAATGGCTTTGGTGCATTTGCCACTGGCCTCAGAACTGGCTGGGTTAGGCGGCGGCGTTAGCGGTTTCCGCATTGCTACCCATGATCTGTTTGACGTGCAAAGCACCGCTTGGAAGTTGCTCAACGCGCTGCCGCCGCAATTCTATGCCACGCATTGGCTCATGACACATGGCAACCTCTACGCTGCCATTCAGTTATCGCGAAACCTTGTGTCGATCTTGTTGTTTTCTATCATCGCGGTAGCCGCCTTCAACGTGGTTTCATCACTGGTGTTGGTGGTGATGGACAAGCAGGGCAACATTGCCATCTTGCGTACTCTAGGCGCAGGCGGGCGCGATATCGCGTGGATCTTTGTATTGCAGGGCGCAATGATCGGCGTAGTGGGTGCGGTACTGGGCAGTTTATGTGGCGCAGCGCTTAGCCAGTTAGTGCCCAAGCTGGTGAGTGGTCTTGAACAGCTGCTGGATATGCGTTTTTTGAATACGGATGTGTATCCGGTGTCTTTTTTGCCGGTGGAAATTTTATTAAGCGATATCTTGCTGGTATCGGGCGTGGCGTTTGTGATGTGCGTTTTGGCGGCTATTTATCCGGCCCTTAGAGCCGCCCATTTAGCGCCAGCGATTATTCTGAGTCAGGATCGTTAGCCGTTTCCTGAGCTCGCAGTTTCTTACGTTTGTGCCAGTGGTAGGCCACTCGCCATCGCCAAAGCTGATTAACAATAAAATACCCCAGGCTGCCAAAAAATAGGCCGCACAGCAGTGAGCCAATCAACAGTGGTTTCCAAATCGTAAGTAAGCTGGTGGTCACCCAGTGAAAGCTCAGTTCAAACTGCACTTCCTGTACGGGTACGTCGACAATGAGTGCACCAACCTTATAGGCCAGAAAGAAAATGGCGGGCATGGTTACCGGATTGGTAATCCACACAAGGCTTACCGAGAGCGGTAGGTTGCAACGCAGTAAAATGGCGAGAAAAGCTGCCAGCACCATCTGCCCTGGCACGGGAATGAACGCTAGAAACAATCCCACAAAAAACGCCATTGATGCTGAGTAGCGATTGATGTGCCACAGATTTGACGCATAAATCCAGTCGCCTAACACTTGCAACGCTTTTACATTGCGTATCTCGGCATGGCTAGGGATTACTCTTCTAAGCGCGTTTCTTGGCATCCAATCGCTGGCTTTATGTGATGTTTGTTATGAAGTATTGATGTGATTGACTACCGTCTCGCGACTGCAGCAGTCAGCATCGTTGTTGTGCCTCAGTCTTTTCGCAAATTTTCGAGCCGTAATCATTATGCGGGTTCACTTTGATCTTGCAAACACCCAGCGGATGGGATTTGTTACGTTTGAAATTCGTGATTTTCAATGCAGGTAGCGCTAAGTGGTTTAGTGGTGGGCATTGTGCTTGTAGGTTTTTCGCCCGCGCTGCCTTCCGTTTTCTTTTTGTTCGTTGCGAGCACTGCGGCAGCGTTCTGCTTTTTCCGTCGAGTAGTTTTGCTCGATCGACTACGCAGGCTGACATTTGGGCGATTCTTCGCTCAGCTATTGGTCGGTCTGCTTGCGGGGGTGCTTCTTGGTACTGTTTATGGATATGGGGTACTTGATCAGCAGTTGCGCGCCGAGTGCGTCAACGTACCCATCTCTATCTCGGGCTACGTCGATTCGCTGCCGAATGTTACACAAAGCGCCTTCGGTGGTTTGCGTACGCGTTTTGAATTTGTGCTGGATGAACCTTTAAGTAATGGCTGTGATGGGCCAAAGCGACTGCAACTGTCGTACTACGGTGAGGCTCAGATTAAGCCCGGCCAACTCTGGAGGTTCACTGCGCGGCTTAAACACCCAAGGGGGCTATCTAACCCTGGCGTGTTCGATGCGCAATACTGGTTTGTGCAGGCGGGCATTCATGCAGTGGGGTCGATAAAAGGCGAGGGCACGCTGGGTACGCCTAGTCGCTACTGGCGATTCGATCAACAGTGGCGCTATCAGCTACGCGAACGCATTCGGGGTTTGCCGCTATCGGAGGCAGCACGTGGCGTGCTTGGCGCTCTCACCATAGCTGACAAGAGCGGCATTGATCGGGGCCTGTGGGAACAGTTTGCCGCGCTGGGTATCAATCACTTGCTGGTAATCTCTGGCCTCCATGTTGGCTTGGTTGCCGGGTTAGGTCTCCTTCTTGGGGGCATGCTCGCATGGCCTCTGGGTAAGTTTTATCGTGTGTCTGCTGCGCTTGCGCCCTGTGCTGCGTTAATTGCAGCTGGGGGCTACATGGCGTTGGCCGGATTTACTCTGCCGACGCAGCGGGCGTTTACTATGGTACTGGTGTTTGTCGTTGCTACCGCCTTTTCCCGTGCCCAACCCTCGGTGTTCGCGCTGCTATACGCTGCCTGCGCTGTGTTACTGCTAAACCCGCTGGCAGCGTTGGGCAGTGGTTTTTGGCTTTCTTTTGGCGCGGTACTCAGTTTGCTCTGGTTGGCGATTTGGCAGCGCGATAATCATCGCCTGCGCAGCTTTGTCGCCACGCATGCTTACATGAGCCTAATCATGCTGCCGATGGGCGCATTCTTTTTCGGCGGTGCGAGTGTGGTTTCAATGCTCGCCAACGCAGTGTTGATTCCCATCATTGGTTTAGTGGTAGTGCCGCTGGCGCTGTGCGCGGCCACGGCCAGCATGCTGGGCTTCTGGGGTGAATGGCTGCTGTGGATACTATCCGGTGAATTAATAGAGTTACTGCTGCAGGCAATTGCAGTGATAGCCGGGGGCCATGCTACGCCACTTTTTTGGCACACTTCGGGTGGTGTTTTGGGTGGGTTTGCGGGGCTAATCGCCTGTGTCGCATTAGCAATGCCGCTGCGCTGGCGGTGGCGCTTTTGGTTACTGCTCTTGCCCGGGGCGCTGTTGATACCGGTAGATCATGGAGTGCAGGATCAGGCCGATACCTCGATAACGGTGATTGATGTAGGCCAGGGCACCGCCGTGCTGGTGCGCGCAGGCGCTCGCGCTTTGTTGTACGACACGGGCGGCGGAACGCCCGGTGGCTATACGCTCGGCGACGCTGTTGTGGTGCCTTATTTGCGCAGCGTCGGTGTAACAACACTGGATACGCTCATTGTCAGCCATCAAGATGCAGACCACAGTGCCGGGGTAGCCGATGTGTTGCGCGCCTTTCCCGTTGCCCGCATGCGCTACGGAGGCGAACCCAATCACTCAACGGATGGGCGCTACATCGGTAAATCCTGCCGTGCGGGCGAGGCCTGGCGATGGCCTGGCGGCCAAGTGTTTCATCTGCTTGCCCCAGCGGCAGAACCGGGGCTGAGCAGCAATAACGGCTCCTGTGTGCTCAGTATTGAGTTGGCGGGGAGGCGCTTCCTGCTGACTGGCGATATCGATGGTAAGCGCGAGAGAGTGCTGGCGCGTTACTGGCGAAAAGGCCTTGGCAGCGATGCACTGCTAGTGGGGCATCACGGCAGTAAAACGTCGTCTTATGCCAGTTTTCTGAAATGGGTTGACCCACAGTTTGCGCTGGTTTCTGCTGGATACGCCAATCGGTTCGGTCACCCTCATAATGATGTAGTGGAACGCTTTCGTGGCTCGGCAGTGCAACTGTACAATACCGCCGTTGATGGGGCGGTTACCCTCGAGGTGAGCGAGCACGGCGTAATGACCACGCGCAGGTCTCGCAATCGATTTCGCCCTTACTGGATGTAATTCTGTCGTATTCACCGGCTCTGTGGCTGGGCGTATAATTTGTGCAACTCCTGAGTGAAATGAGGCTGTATCGTGCTGGAACTCTTAGTCGCTGGCGGCTGGTTAATGGTGCTTATTGTGATCAGCTCGGTGGTCGTGTTGGCCATTTGTATTGAGCGCCTCTACACCCTGAACCCCCGTAAAATTTCTCCACCGCACTTGCTCGCTACTGTTTGGAAGCAGTTAAAGCGCGGCGAGTTGGATAATGCAAAACTGCGAACGTTGAAACAATCATCCCCTCTTGGGCGTATTTTGGCCGCGGGATTGGGCAACGCCTATCACGGCCGGGACGTTATGAAGGAGAGCATTCAGGAAGCGGCGGCCCACGTGGTACATGATTTAGAGCGCTATCTGAACACGCTGGGCACGATAGCCGCCGTTGCGCCGCTGATGGGGCTGCTGGGCACTGTACTGGGCATGATTAAGGTTTTTGCCGAAATTATGACGCAGGGCACGGGCAACGCCAGCGCACTTGCCGGTGGCATATCCGAAGCGCTAATTACCACTGCGGCGGGTTTGACCGTGGCGATTCCAGCGTTGGTGATGCACCGCTATTTCGTAGGGCGCATTGACGGTATTGTGGTTGAGCTAGAGCAAGAGACCATTAAGTTGGTAGATGCCCTGCATAGCGAAGAAAATACGGACGTCGAAGTTTGAAGTTTCGCCGCCAGCGACGTGAAGAAGTGGGGATCAACCTGACCCCGCTAATTGACGTTGTATTTTTGCTGCTCATCTTTTTTATGGTTTCAACCACGTTTACTCGCGAGACTCAGCTGAGTATTGATCTGCCCCAGGC
>JBGCFE010000078.1:0-54850 GCA_045106775.1 Halioglobus sp. | reverse complement strand
TCAGAGAGCGTGTCGAATGCACGTTGCGATAGAAAGTAACCGGTTGTGAGGTTAAACATCGCGATGAGGTTGATCGCCAGCGTTTGGTGCGCATCGTTGGCGTTTGCGGTTGAATTATCGGGTTCTGGCGCGCCGATATCGATCAGGCTGTTCATGCCTTGCTGCAGCAACGTGTCTAGCCAATGGCCTACCAGCTGATTCGACAGCGATTCCTTATCGCCCTGCATTGCCTGTTGGAAGAGGGCGGCCATCTGTGGGTGAGCCAGCAGCAGATCTGTCATGACCGAGGGCAGCTCGGTGTAATCACGTAAGTGGTCGGCGGTTGCCATGTGCTTGGCCAGAGCTTCTGCCATGGGGTTTAGCGCGCGAAACAGAACCGCTTCGTAGAGCGCCTGCTTGCCGGCAAAATGGTTGTAGAGCCCCGGTTCTTTGATTCCTGCGCCATCGGCGATTTGCCGCAGGCTTGTGCCGTCATAGCCGTGTCTGGCAAACAGGTCTTCAGACACATCAAGGATCCGGCGAGCGGTCCGTTCGCCTTTTGTTTCCTTGGTTTCCTGAGATTCGCTGTTTGTAGGGCTAGTCATAAATTATCGAGCGATTGTCAATATTTGACCGGAATCTACCATGAAACATCGCCGTAGTGGAGCTGAGCCGGTTTACAGGTCTAAAATATTAATGGATGATAATAAAAGCGCCCGACGCTAAGCATGTTCTTCGCTCAGAACCAACCGTCAATGGAGGTAGTGTGTCATTTCGGATTGAAGATCTAGTCAACGAAGACGCCTCGCTCATCAGCCGCCGATGCTGGAGCGATCAGAGCGTGTATGCCCTTGAGAAGCGAGCGATCTTTGGCAAGTCCTGGCTCTTTCTGGGCCATGAAACGCAGATTCCAAACCCCGGAGATTTTGTGCAGGCCTACATGTGCGAGACCCCTATTATCCTGTCTAGAGGCACAGACGGGGGGGTGTATGCCAATGTAAACAGTTGTTCGCACCGCGGTTTGCCCGTTTGCCGAGTAGACCATGGCAGCACAAAGCGATTTGTGTGCCCGTATCATAACTGGGCGTATTCGGTGGAGGGAGATCTGGTCACAATCCCACAGGAAACGGAAGTGCAGGGTAAGCCCGATAAGTCCGTTTTAGGTTTAAAGCGCGTGCCGCGTGTTGAGTCGTGGCGTGGCATGATCTTCGGCAGTTTCGATGAAGATATCGTGTCGTTGGAAGACTATCTGGGCGACATGCGTTTCTATCTCGATGCCTTCTTTGAGCGCTTTCCGCAGGGCATTGAATTTGTGGGGGCGCCACACCGGTGGGTGATAAACGCTAAATGGAAGCTCCCCGTGGAAAATCAGCTGGGCGACGTTAACCACGGTGCGTTTCTGCACAGCGCCATCATCCCTCGCGAAGCGCAGGCGATTATTGAAGAGCTTGGCCACAGTGTTGTGCCCGCACCGGGTCATGGAGCTACTTTTAGAATAATGCCTGAAAATGGGCCTGTTGATGATGTTGCCTGGGGCATGGAGGCCGTAGGAAGTATTTTTGGCGGTGAAGAAGTGCGTGAATACTTGCGAGAAGTGCAGGCGCAGGCCGCCGAAAGAGTGGGGCCATTGCGGGCGCGCATGAAAGGTCTGACCTACGGTGTGTATCCCAATCTTTCGTTTCTCTGGTCTAACACCTCATTTAAAGTGTCACATCCGCGTGGGCCTGGCAAAGTTGAGTATTGGTCGTGGGCAGCTGTGCCTGCGGACGCGCCTGCAGACATTAAAAAAGTGCTTCGCACAAATTATACGTCCTTCTTTGGCCCAGGTGGTTTGCTCGAGCAGGAGGATTCAGAGGTATGGGCGCAGCAATTTATAGGTAGCAATATCGATTTTGCCGACGATAAGCCTTACTACTATGGATTGGGTTTGAACGAAGAAAAAGCGCACCCGGATTTACCGGGTTTGGTGAGCGTAACAGCGAACGAATTCTACGCCAGGCACTTTTTTAAACGCTGGCGCGATGAACTTAGCGCGGTGGAGAGCACTTGATGAACTTTCCCGACATGACTGGCCCCGCCATACAGACTTCGCCGGAAGACCAGCGAGCACTAGAACGGTTTTATGCCTATGAGGCCCGGCTGCTGGACAATCGTAGGTATATGCAGTGGTTAAGTCTGCTCAGCGAACAGATAACGTATGTCATGCCCTCGCGTATCAATCGCCAGATAGATAATCGTGATCGCGGAAAAGAGGCTATGCTGAGCGTAGATGCAGAGTTAGAGCGCGCCGATTCCGAGGGTTGTCCGCTGCGCGAAGAGAATTTTATTCTGTTGTCACTGCGCGCCGAGCGCGCATACAAAATAAATTCATGGTCGGAGAATCCGCCTGCCCGCACCCGGCGTCTGGTAGCAAACGTGGAGTTGCTTGGCCGCGAAGAGCAAACACTCTTCGTAGTGAGCAATTTTCATTTGTATTACGCTCGTCCCGATAACCCAAGCGTTATATACAGCGGCCAGCGGCGAGACACGCTGCTTCCCAGCGGTGATACCTTTCGCATTGGGGCGAGAGAAGTGATACTCGATTACGCCTCCATTGAGCTACCGACAGTGGGTCTTTTGCTGTAATTTTTTGTTGAAAGCAGAACCTTTCGCGCGTCCACGCTGTCAAAACCGCTCGACTGAGAAACGCATCTCAATTGGCGTAACAATCCTTGTTCAAAGGCCGTCATTTTTGTCATTTAGCTTGCAATCCTTGGTCGGTCACATCACTCTGTTTGAAGACGTTCGGCGGCTGTACCTCGGGGCTAGTATTGGGTAGGCGGCGATCGTTTTTCGCAGTTGATTACAGCGTTAAAAATGGGGAAGCCGCTCGTGCGTTCGTGGTATTGGGGAACTCAGTTTTTATCTTTGCTGTACACCATGTCTGGTGTGCTTCTTTTCGCATTGCTCTGTCCTTCAGCAGTTGGGAAAGCTCAACCACCTTCCATTGTAACTTCGCCCATTGAAACTTCGCCCATTGAAACTCCGCCAGCCGCGCCTGTTCTTGCAGCGCCTGTTGCTCTGCAAAATCTAAGTAAAGCTCGCGAAGACTACAAAGCTGCCCGCAAAGCGATTTCTGCGGGGCATTGGTCTACCTATGGTCAACTGCGTCCGGGCCTAGACACTTATCCGCTGGCTATGTATCTCGATTATGAACAGTTGTCGCGGAAAATAGATTCAGTCTCCGCAGGGCAGGCTCAGGCGTTTATAGCGCGCGCTAAAGATTCGCCCCTTGCCAATCGTTTCCTATCTTTGTATCTGCGCAATGCCGGTAAGAAGCGGCGCTGGCAGGATTTTCTGGAGCTCATGCCCAACGCCCCTAAAAGTACTGTGCTGCAATGTTACTACTATCGAGCACAGCTAGGCACAGGTAACAACGCGGTGGCATTTACCGGTGCAAAACAACTGTGGGTGTATGGCAAATCGCGGCCTAAGCAATGTGACCCGCTGTTTAATGCATGGATGAAAGCCGGTGAGTTAACCGATGAAGTTGTCTGGGCAAGGTTGTTGAAAGTCTTTGATGAGCGGCAGGGTTCTCTGTTGCGGTATGTCGCACGTCAGGGCAGCGCTGAGTTGAAGCCATGGTCAGATCGGCTGTTGGCTGTTTATCAGCGGCCTGAAAACCTGCGCGCACAAGTGCTGCCTCCAGAAGCGGCGTTCTCTGCTGACATCGCTGGACATGGGCTTGCGTACCTGGCGCGATACAATTCCGCTAAAGCACTGCAGTATTGGCAGCTCTATCAGCAAGAGTTAACGTTTACCTCCGAACAGAGTAATGCTGTTGAGCGCGCTATCGCGCTGCGCGGGCTATTTGCGAAAGAACCCTCAATGCGTACTTGGCTAGAGGGTGCGCTGGCTCGCCTGGGCGAAGACAAACTGGTTGAGCTTAGATTGCGCTGGGCGTTAGCGGAGGGCGATTGGGCGGCGGTAGAAAAAGTATTGCCGCTGCTATCAGCCGAGGCCGCACAAAGCAGTAACTGGCGTTATTGGGCTGCTACCGTGCATGAGCGGGCAGGGCGTGCAGAAGAGTCCACTGCGTTGCTTACACAGTTGGCCAGTGAACGCGGTTATTATAGTTTTCTCTCAGCAGATAAGCTCTCGCTGCCCTATGCCTTTAATCATCAAACGATCGCTAAGTCGCCTGCTTTGCTCAGTGGCTTACCTCCATACACGCAGGCAGTAATGCAGCGCATAGCTGAGCTTCACCACCACGGTGATGCCAACCTGGCGCACTCTGAATGGTTCACGCTGCTGGTGAATACACCCGATCCGTTACAGAAACAACAATTGGCAGTATTAGCTTCTGAGCAGGGTTGGTACCGTATGTCTATCGATGCGGCCAATCGAGCCAAGGCGTGGGACGCGCTTGATTTGCGTTTTCCGCTGCCCTACCAAAATATATTCGATCAGTTTGCGACTGCTTCCAAGGTTCCAAGTAGTGAGTTAATGGCGATTGCCAGACGTGAAAGTGCCTTCTTTCCTGAAGCACGCTCGCCGGTGGGAGCCCGAGGCTTAATGCAAATTATGCCGGCCACGGGGCGGCAGGTGGCATCCTCTATTGGCAAGCGCCACAAGAACGCTGACTTATACAAAATTGAGCATAATGTGCAGTTGGGCAGTACGTATTACCGCCAGCTTTTAAAGCGCTTCGGTGGCAATCGCGTGCATTCTCTGGCGGCGTACAATGCAGGGCCTCACAGAGTAGATCGCTGGCAAAACGACGGCGGTGACAAGGTGCCGGTGGAGGTATGGATTGAGACGATTCCTTTCAAGGAAACCCGCAAATACGTTCAGGCCGTGCTTTCCTACAATGTGGTCTTTGGCTATCGCATGGGAGATACTCGCAAGCTGTTAACCGGTTTGGAAAAGCAGGCTGCTTACTAGGTCGTTTCTGCTGGGGCTCTTTTTGAGCCCCGTTTGAGGTTTCGTTGAAAACCTCTTTGAGATTTGTCCGGTTGAATTTAATGTTGTGCCGGTGGTCCTAAGTAGCCAAATCCAGCCGTACTTAGGCCACCAGCCCTAAAAACCAGAGACCAGGCATGCGCGATACCCGCCCACTTTTACTCGAATCAGATTTTCCGCCGCTGTTTAGGCAAGGCCTGGACACCTTGCAGGTGAACCTGGGCTATTTGTGCAACTTGAGCTGCGTACATTGCCACGTGAACGCAGGCCCAACGCGCACAGAACAAATGGAGCGTGAGACGGTAGAAGAAGTATTGTCGCTAGCGCGTGTCGCAGGCGTAAAAACGCTTGATCTTACCGGCGGTGCCCCAGAGTTAAATGAGCACTTTCGATATCTGGTTACAGAGGCGCGTGCGCTTGGGCTGCAAGTTATCGATCGCTGTAATCTCACTGTACTGTTTGAACCGGGCCAGGAAGATCTGGCCGATTTTTTGGCGGAGCACCAGGTGGAGGTGACGGCCTCATTGCCCTGTTACTCCAAAGAAAATGTTGAGGCGCAGCGAGGTAAAGGCGTTTTTGATCCTAGTATCGAGGCATTGAGATTGCTCAATCGTCTGGGCTATGGCGATTCTCTGCCGCTTAACCTTGTGTATAACCCGGTAGGTGCAGTGCTGCCTCCACCCCAGGAGCAGCTAGAGTCGGATTACAAAAAAGAGTTGTTACAGCATTTTGGTATTCGTTTTAATCAGCTGTTTACGATTACGAACATGCCAATTAGCCGCTTTGGCTCTGTGCTTTTAGCGCAGGGAGACTATGTGCCCTATATGCAATTACTGCGCGATAACTACAGCGAGGCCAATTTAGAAACGGTTATGTGCCGCTCTCTGCTGAGTATTGATTGGCAGGGTTATGTATACGACTGCGATTTCAACCAAATGTTGGAGCTTCCGATATTGGCAAGCGATAGCCGCACGCATATCCGTTCGCTGATCGATAATAGTGACATGATCGGTAACCCCATTCTCACCGGCGAGCATTGTTTTGGCTGCACCGCAGGGCAGGGTAGTAGTTGTGGCGGAGCGCTGGAGGCGTAGCGGAAGCAGTGCGCGGTACGTTCATTATTCCTACGTTGAATGAAACGCAGCAGATAAGCGATTTGCTATCGGGGCTTGCACAGAACTACCCCGAGTTTGAGCGCATAGTGGTCGATGGGGGTAGTACAGACGCTACCGTTACCCAAGCAATGCCGCTATGCGATAAGTTGCTAGAGAGTACCGCCGGGCGTGCCCAGCAAATGAACCTGGGCGCTCAGGTGGCATCTGGAGATTATCTTTTTTTCCTTCATGCTGATACGCGTCTTGGGCCAGATGCCAGCGCACTCAAGTCGCTAATGCTCGCGCAACCTGTTTGGGGGTTTTGTCGAGTGCAACTCAGTGGCAGCAGCTGGGCATTTCGTGTCATTGAATGGTTTATGAACACGCGTTCGCGCGGTACTCAGGTGGCTACCGGTGATCAAATGATCTTTGTGCATCGGGATGCATTTGACGAGCTAGGTGGTTACGACAACATAGAGCTGATGGAAGATGTTGCATTGTCAAAGCGCCTCAAAGCAGTATCGCCGCCGAGCGTTATTCAAAGCCCCGTTCTGACATCCAGCCGGCGCTGGGAGGAGGGTGGCATAGCCCGCACTGTTTTACGCATGTGGGCGCTACGCTTTGCCTATTGGTGCGGCGCATCGCCACGAGCGCTATGGCAGTACTACTATGGCCGATGAAGCATTAGTAGGTGCAAAAACGCTGCTGATTCAATTCGCCAAAGAGCCAGTAGCGGGAAAGGTCAAGACACGTATGCTGCAGGCGTTAACGCCCCAGGAAGCAGAGCAACTGCATACAGACCTTGTGCGCTGGGTGTTTCGTACGCTGTTGCACAGTGATCTTGGCCCCATTCAGCTCGCGGTGTCTGGAGATACGCGCCACCCGCTTTTTGAAGAGTGTCTTTTGCTTGGCGCGATGGCGTGTGTTGAACAGCGCGGAGTAAACTTGGGAGAGCGCATGTATCACGCGCTGTTTGAGGGTTTAAAGCAGTACGAAAAAGTGGTGTTGGTGGGAAGCGACTGCCCCGAGATGGATGCGGGCTATATCGCGCAGGCCATTGGTGAGTTAGATGAAGTGCCGATTGTGCTGGGTGCTGCACAGGACGGCGGTTACGTGTTGATAGGCGCAACCAAAATAACGCAAAACGTGTTTACGAATGTGAGCTGGGGTTCCGGGGAGGTGTTGGCAGCTACCATTGCTAACTTGAGCGCGGCACAAATACCCTTTGCAATATTGGACACGTTACAGGATATCGACAGGCCAGAAGATCTCCCTAGCTGGGAGGCGCTAGCAACGGGACGCATAGGCAAACAACATTAGCTGTTTACGCTGAAGCTAGGGCTACTGCCTCTGGCTCTTCTATATTGCCGCCGGCGCGCTGATGCATTAACCAGGCCACTGCCGTGCAGTAGCTCAGGTTAGTTTGCAGCTCGCTATCTGGGTCACTCAGGAATGCGCGCTGGCTGGCGAGCCCGCGCACACGACTGGCAAGATCCGGATTGAACGCAAGATACCTATCCCACAAATCACGGTGTTGAGCGGCCGTAATATGGAATAGGCCCAAGCCTTCACTTCGGGCAGAGAATAAACCAACATCGGGGGCATTGACGGCTGCGTTGAGGAGATAATCCTCACAAGCCGTCGTCCAAGCGCCCATGTATTTTAGGGTTGGCCTGATAACCTGATCTCTCAGGTGTTCCGCGGTTACGTACATAACCCACTCCCTCGCAGGGATGACAAATCCGTCAGATACTGCAATGACATTCGTTATTAGTGTTTTGGACTTGCGAGTAAGCCCCTGTAAGAGGGGGTATCGAGTCTGAAACCCACGCTGACCCTCCGCGAGGAAGATCTGCGTTAGCACCGCTCAATTTTTGTCTTAAACACGTCCCAGTCCACTGTGGCCAGGTTATTATGAGACGTGACTCTAGATACCACCCAGATCACGTCTTTTCCCAGCTCACAGGCTACTTTTTAACACATAAATCCGATAAGTCCAATAAAAATAAGGGGTTGAGTAGGTTATTTAACGAAGTTGTTACAAAACAGGCCTAACTAGTAAAAAAAGGGGGGCACAGGCAGAATAAGTTAGCGTTAAAAAGCGAACTACCAAGTCCAAATAGGGCCATAGAGCGTCGAAAATCCAGAAACGTGAGCGTTTGCGGACTAACCACCAGCGATTTTTACCGTATAGCCTAGTTTCTCCAGCTCTGGCTTGAGCAGCGTGCGTTGATCCCCCTGAATTTCAATGACATCGTCTTTGAGTGCTCCCCCAACGCCGCATTTTTGCTTCAGTTTCTTGGCCAATGCCTTGAGTTCGGTCGGCGCAAGTGGGACCCCCTTGATGAGTGTTACCGCCTTGCCGCCGCGGCCTTTTGTCTCTCGCTGCAAGCGAACAATGCCGTCACCCGTTGCGGCTGGCCTGTCTTTTCCGCACACACATTCAGCCACTGGGCGGTGGCACTGGGGGCAGAGCCTACCGCTTTCGGTGCTATAAACGGGGCGGCTGTTACTGTCTTTGCGTTTGCTCATTACTGATTACGGGTCCTTATTACTGCCGTGCTGAGATTGCTTTCGCGGGGGGCGCGGCCACAGTATATTAGTGCCCCGACAGTTTCACGACCCTCACTAACCAGAACTGCTAGTCTTCGGAGACGCATCATGCCAGGCGATAGCCCAGAGGTTGAAGCACAGATCGCCCAGTTGCAAAGTCAGCTAGCGTTTACGGAGGACGCTATTGCCTCCCTAGATGATGCGCTAGCGTCGCAGCAGCAAGAGATGCTCATCATGCGCCGGCAAATTGAGCTGCTCCAGCAGCGGCTGGCGGAACAGGCAGCAGGCCACGACTCCGCGGGTGTGTCGGGCGATAGTGCCGTGGAAGAGGATAGGCCGCCGCATTACTAAAACAGCGGCTACTCTGCGCGGTCGCCTGCAAAGTAACCTCGCTCGCGTCTAACGCAGAGCACACCCTTCCCACCCAGAGCACACCCCGTTAGAATCATGTCGCTTTTCATTTCCACTCTAGCAGTAAACTGAAAAAACAGAGGAATCCTATGGCCGAAAGCGCCCAGCAAGACACTCAGGAACAGGCCGCATTTCGAAAAGAATGCAAAGCTTGGTTGAAAGACAATACTCCCGGCGAACCGCCTGTGCGTCTGCCGCTTTCTCCACTGGAGATAATGACAGAGCCGCAGCTGGAGTACTTGCAGGCCTGGCAAAAAGCCGCCTACGACGCAGGCCTGGTGGGATGCGACTATCCCGAGGCCGTTGGTGGTGGTGGCCGCAACGATTGCCAGCGCGTTGCCAACGAAGAAATGATTCGAGCGCGCACACCCTTCATGCCTAATGTGATTGGCCTGGGCATGGCAGCGCCCACTGTCTTTTATCACGGTCAGGAAGCCTTGAAAGAAAGATTGCTGCCACGCCTGTTTTCTGGTGAAGACATTTGGTGCCAGGGTTTCAGTGAGCCTGGTGCGGGTTCCGATCTTGCCAGTGTGCAAACCTTTGCTGAGAAGAAAGGCGACAAGTGGGTGATCAATGGGCACAAAGTGTGGACGTCGTTGGCACATTTTGCCGAGTGGATGATTCTATTGCTGCGCACAGACAAATCGCACAAATACGACGGCCTGTCGTATTTTGTGGTGCCAATCAAATCTGCACTGGGCAAGGGCGTCACCGTAAGGCCGCTGATAAAAATCACCGGTGAAACCGGCTTCAACGAAGTTATCTTTGAAGACCTCGAGGTGGATGATAGCTATCGCCTCGATGAATTAGGCAAGGGTTGGCAGGTGGCAATGACAACGCTTGCGCACGAGCGCGGCGCCGGTGAGCTGGTGACACCGCGTTCGGGTGGCATGAAGAGCAAAGCCACGCACATGACCAATTCAACAAGCCTTATCGATCTAGCGCGCAATACCCAGCGCAATGGTAAGCCCGCCACTGAAGATCCATTGATACGTGATCGCATCATGCAGCAGGTGATTGCCGAGGCAGGGTTGGGTGAGAATCAGCGCCGCTCCCGAGTGCCAGCGCTATTAGATCATCCGGCTCGTCTGGCCCTGCAAAACAAGCTGCTATCCAGCGAAATTTCCCAGGTAACTGCGGCACTCGCGGTAGAGGTGGCGGGCCCTGGCGCGTCACTTTATCTGGGTGATGAAAACGCACCCGTTGGGGGGCAGTGGCCGATGGCGTATATGAATACCTACGGTATGACTATCGCGGCAGGTACGAGTGAAGTGCAACGTAATATCCTGGGCGAGCGCGTGCTTGGCCTGGCGAAATCGAAGTAGGAGGCCAGCATGGCACAACCAGACAATTATGGATTTGGTG
This sequence comes from Halioglobus sp., assembly GCA_045106775.1. GTDB lineage: Bacteria > Pseudomonadota > Gammaproteobacteria > Pseudomonadales > Halieaceae > Marimicrobium. Next base: position 44,507 of record JBGCFE010000078.1, on the reverse strand, counting down.
AAGAGGCAGCCCTGCTAAAGGACTCTGCCCGTAAATTTTTTAGCGACAATTTTTCCACGGAAAAACTGCATACGCTGGTGGCCGGTGATCATAATCCTGAGAGGCAGTCAGGCTGCTTGTGGGATGAGGGGCTGTGGCAGCAGATGGTGCAACTGGGGTGGACATCACTGGCGGTTCCCGAAGCTGCAGGTGGGCTGGGTATGCCTGCCGTGGCGGTGGCTGGGCTGGTGGAAGAGCTGGGGCGTGCTGCGTTTCCTTGCCCTTTACTCTCAACACTCAATGCAACCTATGTGTTGTCACACTGCGAAAACGGTTCAGCGGCGCTCGCGGAAATTGCTGAGGGCGCGGCGGCAACCGTAGCGATAACCAATAGAGCAGGGAGTCCGTGGCCGAGCGATACCGATGTTGAAGTAAAAGACGGCCGGCTTCACGGTACCGCCTCGTTTGTGCAGGATGCACGTAAAGTGCAGCGTCTTTTGGTCAGCGCTCGTTCAGAAAGTGGGCTGGCACTGTATTGGATTGCGACCGATGCTGAGGGTGTCGAAATCGCCGCAGATGCGATTGTCGATCTCACCCGCGATCAGGCACGAATTGTGTTTAACGGCGCCAAGGCGCAAGAAGTGGCGACGGATGGTCTGGCGGCACTGGAAGCGGCCATGCCTGCACTATGGACGATTCTCGCCGCCGATATTGTGGGTGCGGCTGAGTGGCAGCTACAAACCACGGTTGAATACGCTGGCGCCAGACAGCAGTTCGAACATCCGCTGGGCTTTTTTCAGGCGGTTAAACATCCGCTGGTGGATGTTATGGTGCAGATCGACCAAACCAAATCGTTGGTGTACGCCGCTGCCTGCGCGATTGATTGTGAGCCAGAAAAAGCGGCGCAGGCCGCGCACATGGCGAAAGCGTCTGCCAGCGAAACAGCGGCATTCGCCTCAGGCAGGTCTGTTCAATACCACGGCGGTATTGGATTTACCTGGGAGTGCTACGTGCATCTGTACTTTAAGCGACAAAAACACAGCCAATTATTGTTTGGCGATGCAGCCTGGCATCGCGCTCGGCTTGCCGATCTGTTGCTGGGTGAAGTTGCTTAAGGAATCCGTGGTATGAATCTAAAAACGTTTCTATTGATAGCCATTGTCTTCTTTGGCGGTATGGGTGTTTTGGTCTCCATCATGCTGCGCACGCCGCAGCCGCCAGAGCACCAGGTATTCATCAACGGCGATGTGCTAACGATGGATGCGAACAACACGATTGCACAGGCGTTGTCGGTACGCGGGGAGCGTATTGAGTCGATTGGTACCACCGAGGAGATCATGACCAGTGTTACCGACAGCACGGTTGTGGTTGATTTAAAAGGCCGTGCGCTGCTGCCAGGATTTATCGATGCCCACGGCCACTTTCCCGGCTCCGGCATGAAAGTGATTTCACTAGACCTCAACAGCCCGCCGATCGGTACGCTGACAACCATGGCCGAAGTGATGGATACCTTGCGCGCGCAGGTTGCACAAACGGAACCAGGCGAATGGATTACCGGTTTTGGTTACGACGATACGTTGCTTGCTGAAAAACGGCATCCTACTCGGGCCGAGTTAGATGCTGTATCGACAGAGCATCCGATTGCCATAATGCATATTTCTGGGCACATGCTGGTGGCCAATAGCCCGGCGTTGGATGCCGTCGGTATTACCGGTGATACGCCCAACCCAGAGGGTGGTGTGATTGGTAGACGTCCGAATTCGAATGAACCCAACGGTTTACTCGAAGAAACAGCCCGCATGTCTGTCGTAGAGCAAATGCAGAGTATCGGCGCGGTCGATGGTTATCGCATGTTTAAGTACGCAGCCGTTGAGTACGCCTCGATGGGCGTTACCACGGCGCAATCTGGAGGTGTTACTGAAGGTTTAGCCAATGCGATTAAATGGGCCAGCCGAGCGGGTGTTGTGCTATCGCGCGTCGTATTGTTTCCGTTTGAGATGGAATTTGGTGAGAAATTACTCAACGGCGACTATGACCCGCAAGATTTTAGCACCGACAAAATCATCATGGGCCCGGTGAAGCTGGTGGCCGACGGCAGCATTCAGGGTTACACCGGTTACTTAAGTCGCCCCTATCATGTGCCGTATCACGGCGATGAAGACTACCAGGGTTACCCTTCAATTGTGCGCGATGCGTTGTTTGAAAAAGTAATGGCGCTACACAAAGCGGGTCATCAGCTGGCGATTCATGGTAACGGTGACAAATCCATTGACGACATTCTGGATGCCTTCGAGGCAGCGCAGGCGGCCAACCCAGTGGAAGATCCACGTATGGTGCTGATCCACGCGCAGATGGCACGCAAAGATCAGATCGAGCGAATGAAGGCGCTGGGCGTTACCCCCAGCTTTTTTACTGCCCATACCTGGTATTGGGGCGATCGGCATCGCGATATTTTCATGGGCCCTGAGCGGGCCGCTGTAATGAGCCCCTCTAAATGGGCGTTAGATGCGGGGGTTAGGTTCTCATCTCACCTCGATACGCCGGTCACACCGATGGAGCCTTTGCAGGCTGTCTGGAGCGTGGTGCACCGCATCACTTATGGCGGAGACGTGTTAGGCCCAGAGCAGCGGGTGAGTGTGATGGACGCCCTGCGAGCGGTGACGATTGACGCGGCCTGGCAGGTTTTTCAGGAGGATAACCTGGGTTCTCTGGAAGCCGGTAAGTTCGCCGATCTGGTCGTATTATCGGCGAATCCGCTGGATGACCCAATGAATATGCGTTCTTTGAAAGTCATGCAGACAGTGGTCGGTGGTGCCACCATCTTCGAGCGAAAATAAACCTTAAAGGGCTTGCATAAGCCCTTGTTTTCTGAAGCGAAAAGCGGGGCCTGCCCCGAGAAGGGTACTTTGTACTAACAGTCGTGGACAGCGCCATACCGTTGGGATATAAATACACAAACGGAGGATGCAGAGTGTTGCTAGCCCGTTTGCATTCCTCAGTGGAAACAGGCCGTATCTATGTACCGCTACAGTGCTGACAACGCCGTAACTTACACGCCGGATGATCTCGCGCTATTTCGCGAATCCCCCTTTGCGTTGTGGATGGAGCGTCTCACACTGGAAAACCCAGATCACGGTATTCCACCTGATATCCACAGTTCAGAGCCTCACCCTTCAGCAGAGCGTCAGGACGAAATTGTCGATACCCTCAGAGCCGAGGGCAGAAACGTTGCCTTGATCGATTGGGATCAGGAAGAGTCGCTGCGCAGAGCAGCCACGCTTGCTGCGATGGAAGACGGCGCAGACTTTATCGTGAATGGGGCTTTGGAGGCTGTTGGGTTTGCCGGTACGGCGAATCTCATGATGCGCACCAGTGGGTATTCGACGTTAGGCGATTTCCTTTATGTTCCCTGCGACACACAAGGGCAGGGCGCGTTCGTTTCAGCATTCCGTCTGTGTTTTCTCAGCGATTTGTTGCAGCAGATGCAGGGGCAGCTGCCGCCGCAGATGCTAATGATTCGCGGTGATGCCGATGTCATGCCGCTGCAAACCGAGGACCACATTTATTTCTACCGGGCAGTGAAAAAGCGCTTTCTCACTGCCATGGAGACGTTTCGTAAGCATCGTATGCCAGATCCGGCAGAGTCATCGCACTTCGGCCGCTGGTCTGAGTGCGCCAGTGAAGTGCTGAAGCAACGCGCGCTGAGTGAAGAGGCTGCGGAGCTAGCGGACGAGCAGGCGGAGCAGGGCAATACCGAAGGCGGGCAAAGTGAGCAGCAGGCCGCAGAGGCCAGTCAAGTCGGGCAAGAAGGTGGGCAAACTGCTGGCGATAGCCTCTCCGGCGCTGAAGACCCAGACGCATCGCTGGCGAAGAACGATAAACTTTCAAACGAATCAGAATCCCACCCATCAGAACCACTCGAAGATGTCGCTCGCGCAGAAGTCGACGCGATGGAAGCGGTTGCAGAGGCGGTTGCCGAGCCGGCTTCGGAGTTGGTCGGCGCGGAATTGGCCGAGCAGCGGACGGTTGCCGTCGGTGGCACTGCGCATTCAATGAGTAGTGCGCCCACGTTGGCTGAGCAGGCCTCGTCTTTGCAGCCAGATACATTCAAGGCAGACAATGGCCCCGGGCGTACACCGAATCTTGCGCGCTTCCCCAGGGCGGTGCCTGACAGGCGCAAAGCGACCAAGAGTGGCTCGCCAGATGGGTCAGCCATTGATCGCGACGGTGAAGAATTTGGTAAACCTTCTCCGCGGCGCAGAGCGTCTGATATCGCGCTACAGAATTTAGAGTTTATTGGCAGTGGGCCAGACATGCCGTTTGACCCAGTCGACGAGCCCGAAGAGCCTTGCGAAGGGCTGCAAATTGCGGGTGCTCCGCCGCCCAACTTGCGTCATCTAACGCCTGAAGAGGCCGCAGGAGGAAAGCCGCATCATCCCGAACGTCGGGGAATGGCGCCCTTACCTGACTTGGAGCCACCTGAGCCGGCACTGTTGCCACCGGAGGCTCCGTTGGGTGAACAGCCTGCTTCTCGAAAGCCACACCCTCTGGACAGCAGCGAGCGCACTGCCGCCACTGCGATGTCGAAAGATCACGCAGGGCTGAATGGCGCCGGCAGCACAGGCTCGAGCCAAGTGGGGGACTCCATTGTTGATTTGGATGGCGCGCCGCCGCCCGAGCTTCTGCCTGTAGAGGGAGATCTCGCAGACGCTACACTACTGGCGCAGTCTATGCGCTCTTCAACATTGAATCCGATCGCAGAACCTGATCATATCGGTGCCTTTTCAGAGCCACGCGAAAAGCTGGGTGATGAGCCGCCCTGGGCGCCATCGAGAACGTTCAGCGACAGCCTGATTACTAGCGAGCGCATAGACGACTTCTAGCGCTCGCCTGCAAATACCGCTTCTAGCGTATTTGCCTGAAGCAGGTTCTCACTTCCTCTATAAATAACGCTGGTTGTTCGAACGCTGCGAAGTGGCCGCCTTTGGCTGGTTCGTTCCAGTGAATCAAATTCAAGAAACGCTTTTCGGCCCAGCGCCGGCTGCTGCGGAATATCTCGTGCGGGAAGATGGAGCAGCCCATTGGCATAGAGATAGGGTTCATGTCGACATCGTTGAAGCTTTCCCAGTAGAGGCGCGCTGAGCTGGCGCCTGCGTTGTTGAGCCAATAGAACATTACATTGTCTAGCAGCTCGTCTTTGGTGAGCACATGCTCAGGGTGACGCACGCCGTCGATTTCACAATCTGTCCACATATAAAACTTCTCGACAACCCACGCCATTTGGCCCACAGGGGAATCGGCCAGGCCATACCCTAGAGACTGCGGGCAGGTTGATTGCTGCTTGGAGTAGCCGGCGCCCTGGTCGGAGTATTCGCCGATAGACACTAGCGCACTCTGTTCTTTTTCTGTCAGATCGTCCATGGTGTCTGGGTCGGGTGCCACAATTGGCATGGTTACGTGGGCAGCAGCGCAGTGCTCTGTTTCTGTTTGAGCCATGCTCTGTGTCACCATGCTGCCCCAATCACCGCCTTCGGCAACATAGCGGTCGTAACCCAGCCGCGCCATGAGCTTGCCCCACATAGAGCCAATTTTCTGTACGCTGGTTCCAGTTTGAGTGGGTTTGCCGGAAAAGCCGTAACCCGGCAGGCAGGGCACCACAACGTGGAAAGCATCCGCTGCATCGCCGCCATGGGATGTTGGGTCGGCCAATGCATCAATGATCTTGTGGAATTCTACAATCGAGCCAGGCCAACCGTGGGAGACAATCATCGGTAGTGCATTTTCATGCGGGCTGCGCAGGTGGATAAAGTGTATTTCAATATCGTCTATGGTGGTTGTGAACTGAGGCCAGCCGTTGAGTTTGTTCTCGAAACGCCGCCAGTCGTAGTCATTTGCCCAGTATTCGGCCAGTTCGCGGGCGTAGGCGAGCGGGGTGCCCTGACCCCAGCCTTCACAGGTTTCCTGCTCTGGCCAGCGCGTGAGCTGCAAACGCATCTTTAGATCGTCGAGTACAGCTTGTTCGATGTTTACTTTGAATGGAGTGATGTCGTTGCTCACGGTCTGTGCTTCCTTTTATGTTTGAGCAATAAAAGTAGCCAGCGCCGCCTTGTGTTGCAAGCAAAAAGTCGTTTAGTCGTCGGTCCAAACGCGGCGAAGGGGTTCGCCAAAGTCATCGTAAATGGTTTTGCGTCTTGGCTGAGCGCGTCGGCCTTTTCGTGCGGGCTTGCGGGCGAACTTCTCTTTGCGCCGCGCCTCTATAGCGGCCACAACCTCGGGCACCAGCGTACGTTTTTCTTTTGGCTCGATAAAAAGGCGACGATTGAGAAAGACCGGCGGATCGCCAGGGTTCTGCCCCGATATACCCTGGCCAATTTTATTGACACTGCCGCCGTCCTGAAGGAACTGGTCCATTTGTGCTTGCAGCGTTTCGCGAATGTCTGCTTTTGACGTGGGTTTCTTCACGTGTGCTCTATTGAATTAATGTGAACATCAATCTACCAGTATACCCGCCTGGTGCGAACAAGGCGCAGTGTGCTTTTTGGCAATCTGACCGCGTAGGTCAGCACCGGGGCCGGCAGGTTGAAGGACAACCTTGCCGTCTTTGACGGATATGCCCAGGCTGGCAAACAATGCGTCAACGGGTGTTACTGTCAGTGATTCTCGCGTTTTTAAGTACAGGCTTTTAAAAAGAGTGAGTTCATTTAGTTTGTCTAGCAGGCTAACGATCTGCGGTACCGACAGCGTGTCGTCGGCGCAACAGGCGTTGAGCCTTTGCAGGGCAGTGTCTAGAGAAAGACGCCCCTCGGATTGCCGCCTGATCCGAACATCCATCTCCAGAAAATAACGTGCGCCACTCCAGTAGGTGCGCATGAAACCGCCTTTGGTATGGAGTGCGTTGCTGACATCACTCAATGGTAGCGTTTTGTGCGCGGTGTCGTTCACGCCGCGCTGCAGCCCATTGTAGATCTTCTGCCACATTTGCTGCTCGCTCAACAATCCCATACGGGCTTGAAGCACGTTTTGGTAGTAGGTGGCGAGGCCTTCGCTAAACCACAAATCGCCCCAGCCACGATAGGGTATAAGCAGGTGAGCCACTTCATGGTAACCCGTCCATGCCGTGCGCAGTCGTTCGAAATCGCTCTGCCCGGAGATGAAAAATTCGATTGTGTTGATGTCGCCTCGAATGACCTGTGCCCAGGGTATTGGGTCGTCTGCTGAAGCGGAGGCTGGCGCTACCGTCATACGCCAGTGTTCTCTGGGCCATCGGCCGTATACCTGAAGTAAGGATTGCGAGAGAAAGTCAGCCCACAGTTGAATTTGTTCTCGCTGGCTGGCGTCGAACTCCTTAGCCAGTGCGAGCTCCAGATAGCGGCCATCATTTTCGATGACCATGTTTGGGCTGGCATTTGCAGCGGCAGGCGCACTGCCGCATAGATACACAACCGCAATAAAAAAAGCCGTCATCCAGTTCGCGCAATATCGATTTAGAAACACTTAAACAGCTATCTTATCTGGAACCATCGGCCGGTTTGGGTTGTGAGGCATGTGCATTGAAGCCGGCAAGTTCTGCCATTTGCGCGAACAGCTCCATAATGTCTGTAGTGGCTGTTTCCTGCGAAAACTCTCGATACAGGCTGTCTACATTCACCGCAATGCGTTCCGGATCAGACCAGGCTGAATACTCTTTGAGTTCTATGTCTTTTGCGGCATCAAAGGCGCTCATGCCTGCGTCATAACGGCTCCACGCTTCATCGCGTACGTACTGCAGGTACTGCCTCACCTTGGCAACGCCGTGTTTATCGGTGATGGGGCCATGGCCAGGCACAATAAGGTCCACATCCATGTCTTCAATTAATAGACATGCCTTGATCCAATTGGCAACAGGGCCTTCCCACATCACCGGTGTGCCTTCTATAAAGAGTATGTCGCCGGTAAACACGACCCGATCTTTGGGTGAATGCACCAAAACATCGCCGCGCGTATGTGCGGGGCCAACCTCAATGAGGTGAACCGGCTTATCGCCCACCCGCACGTCCATTTCGCCTTCAAAGGTTTTGGTCGGCGGAGTGTGTACGATGCCATCAAATTTGAATTGACCAAAGCAGTGTAGAAAATACTCACCAACGGGGCCCATTTCAGAGGCGGCGGCGACCAGTTGCGCCATGGTTTCGGGCGGCAACTCTGTCATTTCAGCTGCTGAGGCCGATGAGGCGATGATGCTAGCGCCAGTTACCAGCTCATTGCCGTGGCAATGATCGCCGTTGGCATGGGTGTTCACCAGGGTATTGATATTGCGTGCATGCGGCTCTGCCTCGCACATTTTTTTTAACATCTGCCCTGTGAGCTCTAGATCATAGAGCGTATCGACCAACAGCGTTTGGTCGCCATCGGCAATCAGCCCCGCATTGCTCCAGCCCCACGTTCCCGCGTGAGCGAGCCAGGCATAGGCACCGTTTCCGAGCGTGTGCAAACCGGCGTGGGGCTTACTGGGCATGTGCATTGATCCTGTGGTTTATCCTGTTAAGGTACAGCCAAAATCGAACGACGCTGTGGTGAGAATGCGTTCTGTAGAAGCTTGCTTCTCATTTTTTAGCTTGCTAATAGTAGCGTGAATTTGAGCGTAACGCAGTGTGTGGGTTTTGAAGCGCATCACATTCTGTTTTAATGCAATCCTTGCCAATCTTGGAAGCCTGCAATGAAAGCGATTCGATCGCTATTGGTCATCATCTGGTTTGTTGTCACCATTATCCCCCTTGGGTTAGCGTTGGTCTTTTGCTCGCTGTTTCTCAAGGACGATAAGTTGTGGTGGTGGTTTGCCGTCCCATGGCTGCGTCTGGCTATTTTTGGCGTCAAAGTGTTCGGCGGAGTGAACTACCGCGTAACGGGCAAAGAGAATTTACCCCCCGCCGAAGACATGCGCAGAGTAGTGCTGTGCCCCAAGCATCAATCCACTTGGGAAACGTTCTTTTTCGCCAGTATGACGCCGCATCCACTGGCGTATGTGTTCAAGAAGGAGCTGCTGAAAATACCGGTGTTTGGCTGGTGTATCGGCCGCCTGGGCATGATCCACATCGATCGGTCGCAGCGCTCGGAGGCCTGGGGCAAAGTAGCTGAACAGGGGCAGATTTTGATGGACCGGGGTAAGTGGATCATCATGTTCCCAGAGGGCACGCGTACTCCCCGAGGTGAAAAAGGTGCCTATAAGCTTGGTGCCACTCGCCTTGCGGTAACCGCAGAGGCCAGTGTTATCCCCATTGCAGTGACATCGGGCCGATGTTGGCCGGGCAATGCATTTTGGGTGATGCCTGGCATGGTTGAGGTATCTATCGGTGAGCCCATTAGCGCAGTCGGTCGCGAACCAGACGAGCTAATGGCGCAAGTCGAGCAATGGATTGAGTCTGAAATGCACCGGCTTGACCCGGACGCGTACGCTTCCCAAGCAGCATGATGAGCTTGGTTTAACAGACTGTTTAGTGTCACTATCTCTTCACATTAACCGACGATTCACATTAACTGATTGGGGAAACGCCATGTCTGCAACAAAAATTATCATGCTAGTGGTCTACGCGGTGCTGGCTGTCTTGGCTTTTACGCAAACAGGTTCTGCGCTGGGGCTTTGGTCTCTGCGCATTTTGGCTGTGTTGGCGATTGCCCACGTGATCGAAATGTTTGTGTTTTTTAAAGTGTGTAAAGAAGCGGGTGGCTCGCTTCCCCTACATTTGTTGAACGTATTTTTGTTCGGCATAGTGCATGCCAATGAATTGAAAGCAGCAAAAGCCGCAGCCTAATTTCAGCCCCAATCATGAATGATTTAACAGGAGAATATCGAAGATGACTGATGCATATATTGTCGGTGCAGTGCGTAGCGCGGGTGGCCGCAAAAATGGCCGTTTGTCTAAAGTTCACCCGATTGATTTGGGGGCCGAAGTCGTTGATGCACTGGTGGAGCGCACAGGCGTTGCCATTGATGAGATCGATGATCTGATTTTTGGCTGTGTGTCACAGGTCGGGGCCCAGTCCAGCAATATTGCTCGCAACGTCTGTCTGTCGTCTGTGCTGGGAGAGGCCGTGCCCGGGACAACCGTGGATCGACAATGTGGCTCTGGCCAGCAAGCCATGCATTTTGCCGCGCAGGCTGTACTTTCTGGCACACAGGATGTTGTGATTGCCGGCGGCGTTGAAAGCATGAGCCAGGTGCCCATTGGTGCAAATATTGTCGATGGCTACAAAGCCGACCACGGGCTGCCCTATGGCCAGCGATTGGGCGAGCGCTACCCCGGTGTGCAGTTTGATCAGTTTACTGGCGCTGAATTGTTAGCCAAAAAATATGAGCTCACCAGTGACGAATTGAACGAGTTTGCATTATCCAGCCATGTTAAGGCGAAACAGGCGGTAGAAGAGGGGCGTTTCGCCGATGAGATCGTGCCGATTGAGGTAGAGCTCGAAGATGGCAGCAGAGAGATGCACCAGCAGGACGAAGGCATTCGTATGGATGCAACGCTGGGCGCCATCGCAGGGCTGCAACCCATGCAAGAGGGCGGATTACTCACGGCGGCTAATGCCTCGCAAATTTGTGATGGAGCGTCGGCTGTGATGATCGCCAATGGTGCAACCTGCAAGCGGCTGGGTTTAAAGCCGATGGCACGTATTGTTGCGATGAGTGTGATTGGCTCTGATCCTGTAATTATGTTGGAGGGCCCGATCCCGGCGACAGAGAAAGTGTTGAAGACGGCGGGTATGTCTATGGGCGACATTGATCTGTTTGAGGTGAATGAAGCATTTGGTTCTGTGCCGCTGTCATGGGTTAAAGCACTTGGCGCTGATATCAGTAAACTCAATGTCAATGGTGGCGCGCAAGCGCTTGGTCATCCGCTGGGTGGAACAGGCGCTAAACTGATGACAACACTGATTCATGAATTGCACCGTTCAGGCAAGCGCTATGGCTTGTTGGCAATCTGTGAAGGTGGCGGTACTGCCAACGGCACTATCGTCGAAGCGGTGACAGAAGTTGCTTAGCGTGTAATTAGCAGGCAAATACAAGCAAATAGGGAGACACCTCAATGGCGTTCTACGATGATTACATTCTGCCGCGATTTATCCGCTGTGCCTGCGGCACTAAGCCGATTATGAAACAGCGAGAGAAGGTAGTGCCTAGAGCGCAGGGTACCGTGCTTGAAATCGGCATAGGCCCGGGGTTGAATCTGCCGTACTACGATTCGGACAAGGTAGATCGCCTGATTGGTCTTGATCCGTCTCAAGCTTCGTGGGAATTGGTGGGTGAAAAAGCACAGGGCCTTGGCTTTGATGTTGAATTTGTTGGCCTGCCCGGTGAACAGATACCTCTGGATGATAACAGTGTGGATAGTATTGTCGTGACGTATTCGCTGTGCACCATTCCTGACCCGCACGCGGCGCTGCAAGGCATGGCACGTGTCTTGAAGCCTGGCGGCGAATTAGTATTCAGTGAGCACGGGAAGGCACCTGATGCCGGCGTCGCTAAGTGGCAGGATCGAGTAAACCCCATGTGGAAAAAGTTTGCAGGTGGCTGCAATCTGAACCGCGATATTCCAAAACTGCTGGGTGATGGTGGGTTCGCCGTGAGTGAACTGGATGAATGCTATTTACCAGGCACACCTAAAATTGCTGGTTTTACCTATTGGGGTAGTGCCAGGCTAGCCTGACGTTACCCCCACTAGTGTCGCTATACCGCGGGCAGGATGTAGAGTTCTACCCGTCGGTTTTGCGCACGGCCTTCGGCAGTACTATTGTCTGCAATAGGGTCTGCAAAACCTCGACCCTGTACATACATACGTTCACCCAGTACGTTTCGTGTTTCCAAATAATCCGCCACGCTATCAGCACGCTGCTCAGACAGCGTTTGGTTGTAGTCCTGACCCCCGGTACTGTCTGTGTGGCCGGTAACACGCATTGTCGTATCGGCGTATTTCGCTAGCACCAGTGCGACTGAATCCAATACCGAATAGAAACTGCCGCGCAGAGTGTGAGAATCCGTCTCAAAGGTAATATTGCCCGGCATAATCAGCCTTATATTGTCGCCCTCGCGCGCAACCTGCACGCCAGTGCCCTGTAGCTGTTCGCGCAGTTTGGCCTCCTGGACATCCATATAGGCCCCAACGCCTGCGCCCACGATACCGCAACCCAGCGCGGCATTACGTGCCTTTTTCTTCGAGTCTAGCGCGCCAATCAAAGCGCACACGGCGGCAGCGCCGGCGCCGTATGCCGCCGCCTTGCTGCTTTGTTCTTCCCCGGTGTAAGGGTTCACCGTACATGCGGTAAGCGCGATCGACAGTGATAGTGTTAAAAAAATGTTGCTTCGCATGGAGTAGTCCTCAAGTTACAAATGGCCTGCATCGGCTATTAACGCGAAGATGCTTACGCACCCTGTGTGCAGTTCAGACAGCCTTTCCTCCATTTGGTTGCCCTGTATTTAGCGCACAATTGTAGCGTTGCTTTGGTGGAAAGCGTGGTGACTTTTCTGTACATTTGTTGGCGATTTTAAACTGCTGTAAGAGGGCTGCTATGGCCGATTCCACTGTGATAGACGGCGTAGATTATGGCCCGCTAGCGGGTTTGTTGGGGCGCTGGTTCGGTGATAAGGGCGTTGATAGAGTGCCTGAGCCGGAAGGTGAGGAGCGCAACCTGTACCACGAAGTCATCGAGTTCACAGCGATTGGTGACGTGACCAATGCTGAAAAACAGACGCTGGCTATCGTCCGTTATCATCAGGTAGTGAGCCGAAAATCCAACGATGAAGTCTTTCACGATCAGGTTGGCTATTGGACGTGGGATTCGTCCGATAACACGATCGTACAGACGTTCATCATTCCTCGTGGTGTTGCTGTTATCGCTGAAGGCGTGCTCGCTAAGCCGGATCCGTTTGATGCACCACTGCGGTTTAGCGTTAGCGCAAGCGAGAAATCAGGCTTGCCGCAAATTGCCCAGTCATCTTTTATGCAAGAAAACGCCCGTACAACGGGGTTTTCAATTGATATGGAGCTACACGGCGATACCTTGAAGTACACGCAAACGACGCTGCTCGATATTTATGGTCGTGCGGCATTGGATCACACAGATATCAACACATTGCAGCGGCAGCCCTAGGTCGCATCGCTAGTGGATCCCATTACGCAAGGTACGCTTGGAGCGGCTTTGCCGCAGGCAAGTGCAAATCGCGAAACTGTCAGCGCAGCGGGTTTGCTGGGCTTCTTTGCGGGAATGGCGGCAGATCTGGACGTGGTGATTCGTTCCGAAGCCGATCCCTTACTGTTTCTGGAATACCATCGTCAGTTCACGCATTCGCTAATTTTCATACCACTGGGCGGCTTTATCTGCGCACTGGTTTTGCATGCGGTGTTTGGTCGCCGACGGGGTTTACACTTTCGACAGAGTTGGCTGTTTTGTACGCTCGGCTATGCAACGCACGCGCTTCTAGATGCGTGTACTACTTACGGCACGATGTTGTTCTGGCCGTTCAGCGATGTTCGCATTGCGTGGAATACGATTTCGATTATTGACCCGCTGTTTACGTTGCCCGTGCTGACACTCGTGGTGCTGAGCTGGCGAAAACGGCGGCCGCGTTATGCGCAGCTAGGGCTTGTTTGGGCATTGTGTTACATGAGCCTTGGCTTATGGATGCGCAACGAAGCTGTGGAGGCCGGCCAGGCACTTGCGGCTACGCGTGGCCATCAACCGACGCGGCTGGAGGCAAAGCCCAGTTTTGCCAATATACAGGTTTGGAAAATTGTCTATGAAACGCCAGATGAATTCTACGTGGATGCTGTCCGTGTGGGCGTAAGCCCCAAAGTCTTCGAAGGTGAGTCTGTACTCAAGTTAGAGATAAGCCGAGACATGCCATGGTTGGACCTGAGCTCTCAGCAGGCAAAAGACATTGAGCGTTTTCGCTGGTTCAGCAATGGTTATGTCGCGCTTGACCCCGTGTTTCCGAATCGGGTGATTGATGTACGTTATTCTATGTTGCCGAACCAGGTTGCACCGCTATGGAGCATTGAGCTATCACCGGATGCCAAGCCGCTGCAGCACGCGGATTACCTGACGCACAGAGATGCCAATTCAGATGCCGTGGGCAGGCTATGGGCGATGATGACTAGCCCACAGTGATGCCCATCGCGAGGACCATATCGAGGCCCATAGAGAGCTCGCCCCTATAGGCTAGCCCTCGCAGCACTATTGAATTTGCCGTTGTCTAGGCCAGCGCCTCACGAGCAGCCGCTAGCGCAACGCCGCCGCCGTTAATGGCTGCGCCCTGGCTGCCCAGAACGGCTTCCAGTGCGTTGAGGCAAAGCATGACATTGCGTTCATTACTGGCAAAGCCCATCAGCCCGATTCTCCATGTCTTTCCGGCCAATGCGCCAAGCCCTGCGCCAATTTCGAGATCAAATTCCTGTAAGAGTGCACTGCGAACAGCCGCTTCATCGACTCCCTCTGGCACAATCACCGAGTTCAGCTGAGGTAAGCGGCAGGCAGCATCGACGGCCATGCCAAGGCCCATGGCCTCAAGGCCAGCAACCAGGCCTGCGTGATTGCGGCGATGCCGTGCAAACGAAGCGTCAAGACCTTCTTCCTGAAGCATTACCAACGACTCGTGGAGTGCGTATAGATCGTTTACCGGTGCGGTGTGATGATAGGCGCGCTTGGTGTTTTCACCCCAATAGCCCATGACAAGCTGCATATCGAGAAACCAGCTTTGCACCTTGCTCTCGCGGGCAGAAATGCGCTCCACCGCTTTGTCACTAAAGCTAACAGGGGATATTCCGGGTATGCAGGAAAGGCATTTTTGGGTGCCTGAATAAATGGCATCGACGCCCCAGTCGTCTACCCGTACATCGACACCTGCTAATGAAGTTACCGCGTCGACGATTGAAAGCATGTTGTGCTGTGCCGCGATGGCACACAGGGCCTGCGCATCGCTGAGCACGCCGGTAGAGGTTTCAGCGTGCACAAAGGCAAGGGTATTCGCTTCGGGGTGTGCCTTGCAGGCATCTTCCACTTTTTGCAGATCTATTGGCTTGCCCCATTCGTCTTCAACCATTACAGCAGTGGCGCCGCAGCGCTCAACATTTTCCTTCATGCGGCCGCCGAAAACACCGTTTTGGCAGACAATGACGGTGTCGCCAGGAGACACTAGATTGACAAAGCACGCCTCCATGCCAGCAGAACCCGGCGCAGAGATAGGCAGTGTTAATGCATTGTCAGTTTTCAAGGCAAATTGCAGTAAGCCTTTTATTTCATCCATGAGCTGGACGAACAAAGGGTCGAGGTGGCCGATAGTGGGCCGCGCGAGCGCGCCCAATACCCGTGGCGAGACATCTGACGGACCTGGGCCCATTAGGGTGCGCTGAGGCGGAAAGAAACTCTGTGTCATAACGGAAATACTCCAAAAATGAGAGGGCGCAACGTTAGCAGATTTTGGACATTAGCTTAAGCCGCTGCTCGAAATAGTCTCCATAGCTGCAACCAATGCTTTTGTTGCCATCTGTGCATCTGAATGCCTGATTAGCGCTTGATTCCTTCCGTAGATTTGCGATGCTAGTAACGCAAGGCCAGCGGCAGTGCGGCAGGTTAGTATGAGTATAAAACAGGAGTTAAGCAGTGCATCGTCCAGTGAGTGAACCCAACATCGCAGCAACCACGTTACGCCGAGCCGATCTCAATGGCGAGCGTACTGCCCTTGTGTTTGAAGAGCAGAAAATTACCTACGCCGAATTTGGCGAGCGCGTCCGCCGGCAGGCTAGTCTGCTAAAGAGTATTGGTGTCTGTGTTGGCGATCGAGTGGCCTATGTGGGGTTGAACCACCCGGCGTTTTTGGAAACTATGTTTGCTGCACAGGCGTTGGGCGCCATTTTTGTGCCGCTGAACTTTAGGCTAACGGCAGAAGAGCTGACGTTCATCATAAACGACGCCGGTGTGCATACGGTTTTTGCAGATGATGCGCTGCGTCCCGTGCTGTCTCCCGCGCGTGACAACTTGTGCTGTAAACACTATTTCTCCAGTGAAGCGGAGGAAGAGGGTTGGCGCCACCTGGTCTCTGAGCGAAATCAAGCAGAGCCTTTGCAAGAGACTGTCTCCGTCGATGTGCATGATCTGGCGATTATCATGTACACATCGGGTACCACTGGGCTCCCCAAAGGTGCGATGCTCACCCATGGCAATATCCTCTGGAACAACATTAATGCAATGTTGGCGTTTGGAGGTGAGCGTGATGACGTGATTCTTACTGCTGCGCCGCTATTTCATATTGGCGGCCTTAACGTCATGACGATTCATTCCTTTCATGTAGGCTCAAGTGTCGTATTGGAGCGCAACTTCGATCCAGCACAAATTTTGGTAGATATAGAGCGCTACGGAGTAACGCACATGTTCGGTGCGCCGGCGATGTTTTTGTTTATGTCTCAGCAGCCTGAGTTTGCCAATACAGATCTGAGTAAAGTCAAAAACTTCATCTGTGGCGCTGCGCCAGTGCCCGAAACGTTGATTGAGCTATATGCAAAACGCGGCGTCGATTTCTGTCAGGGTTATGGGCTTACAGAAACCGCACCCTTTGGATCATTTTTAACGCCAGAGTGGTCGCTGTCGAAGCTAGGGTCAGCCGGGCAGCCGCCCATCTATAGCGATATGCGTATTGTGGATAACGATAACAAGCCTGCGGCGACGGGCGAGCGGGGTGAAATCTGCCTGCGTGGCCCCAACATTATGAAGGGGTACTGGAACCGCCCTGAAGCAACCGCTGCTGCCATTGATGCCGAGGGTTGGTTTCATTCAGGTGATGTGGGTTATGTCGATGAAGACGGCTTTCTGTTTATCTGCGATCGGCTCAAGGATATGGTGATTTCTGGCGGCGAGAACGTCTATCCCGCTGAAGTTGAGAGCGTGCTCTATCGGCACGAGTCGATAGCAGAAGTAGCAGTGATCGGCCTGCCAGATGAAAAATGGGGAGAGGCTGTAACCGCGGTGGCCGCGCTAAATGAAGGCGAGTCGCTATCGCTGGAGGAGCTTAGGGCGTTTGCGGAGCCGCTGATGGCGAAGTACAAATTGCCTCTGCGCCTCCACATTGTGGATGCATTACCGCGCAACCCTGCCGGCAAGGTGTTGAAGTTTGTTCTTAAAGAGCAGCTGTCTGAATAGGCCGCCGCAACATTATCTGAGCAGCCGGGTCCGAGCTAGTGGTTCGGCTCAAACCCCACGTTGGCCTGTGCGGCGGCGATACGCGCAATGGGCACTCTGAAAGGGCTGCATGACACGTAGTCCAGCCCCAGATCATGGCAGAAGCGGATCGACCTTGGGTCGCCACCATGTTCACCACATATCCCATACTTGATACCCTTTTTGCGCTGTCGGCTTTCGTTGACAGCGATCTCCATCAGGCGGCCTACCGCCCTTTGATCCAGTGACACAAAGGGGTCTACATCGATGAGTTTCTCAGCCAGATATTTTGGGATGAATTTGCCGGCATCATCGCGCGAAAAGCCATAGGTCATTTGCGTGAGATCGTTGGTGCCAAAGCTCATGAACTCCACCTCTGGTGCGAGCCTGTCGGCGCCTAGCGCTGCTCGGGGTGTCTCCATCATCGTGCCTACTTTATAGGGGATAGAGACGAACCGGGATTTCATCAGGTCGTGGGCTATTTTGTCGATGATCCGTGTAATCAGACGAATCTCGCGCACGTTGATTACCAGCGGAATCATGATTTCGGGTAGCGGCCGATACCCTTGCTGCGCGGCCTCTGCCGCCGCGGTAAGAATGGCAGACACCTGCATCTCGGTTATCTGTGGGTAAACCACGGAGAGGCGGCAGCCGCGAAACCCAAGCATGGGGTTTATCTCTCCCATACTCTCGATCGCATTGCGCACTTGCTGTGCGGGTTTGTTCATGCGCAGTGCAAGCGCTTCTATTTCTGCTGGCTCGTGGGGTAAAAACTCATGCAATGGTGGATCGAGCAGACGAATGGTAACGGGTAGATCGTGCATCACTTTAAACAGCTCGGTAATGTCTTCCTGCTGGAACGTTCTCAGCTGATCTAGGTAGCTCTGCCTCTCTTCGTCGTTCTCTGACAGAATCATGGCGCGCATGAGCTCGATACGGTCTGCAGAAAAGAACATGTGCTCGGTGCGGCACAGGCCGATGCCTTCGGCGCCCAGCTCGCGCGCTTTGGCGGCATCCTCCGGTGTCTCTGCATTGGCACGTACGCGCAGTTTGCGGTGTTTGTCGGCCCAGGACAGCAAGAGCTGAAAATCATCGGAGGAGCTGGCCTCGGTTTTAGCAATATCGCCTAGCATCACGTCGCCCGATGAGCCGTCGAGGGTGATCACGTCGCCACGCGAAACGCTGACGCCATCGTCGGTAGTAAACGTGCCGCGCTGGTAATCAATGCTCATGGTGCCGCAACCGGTGATGGCGCAAACGCCCATACCACGCGCGACAACGGCAGCGTGGGAGGTCATGCCGCCAAGCTCGGTGAGCACGCCAGCGGCAACCTTCATACCGTGAATGTCTTCAGGTGTGGTTTCTCGCCTTACCAGAATTACAGTGGTGCCCTTGGCGGCTTCATCTTCGGCCTCTTCGGCGGAGAACACGACTTTGCCCGTGGCGCCGCCAGGGCTGGCGGGTAAGCCGGTGGCGATGATGTCGCGTTTTGCCTGTGGGTCTACCATCGGGTGCAAGAAGGCTTCTACGTGTTCAGGCGAAACACGCATCAGCGCCTCACGCTCTGAAATCATCTCTTCTTTGACCATGTCCACGGCGATTTTGACGGAGGCTCGCCCAGTGCGCTTGCCGCTGCGGGTTTGCAGCATATAAAAGCGGCCTTCCTGAACAGTAAACTCGATGTCCTGCATATCGCGGTAGTGGTTTTCGAGCAGGGACTGGGTTTTGTACAGCTCGGCATAGACGTCTGGCAGCCGATCTTTTAGTGCAGCAACGGGGAGGGGGGTGCGGATGCCCGCCACGACATCCTCGCCGGCAGCATTGAAGAGATACTCGCCAAAAAACTGCTTTTCGCCGGTAGACGGGTTGCGGGTAAAGGCGACACCTGAGCCGGAGTCGTCTCCAAAATTGCCAAACACCATGGCCTGCACGTTCACCGCGGTGCCAAGTGTATCGGGGATATTGTTCATTTCACGATAGACGATAGCCCTCGGCGTGTGCCATGACAGAAACACCGCTTCCACGGCTAGCTTGAGTTGCACGAAGGGGTCTTCTGGAAAGTCAGCGAGTGTTTTGTAGACTTGCACGATGGCCCGCCAATCGTGCTCGGACATAGCGGTGTCATCCGCTATGTTGTGCTCGGCTTTGTATTTGTCTAGCTCTTCCTCAAAGGCGGAGGATTCTACATCGAGCACCACATCGGCAAACATTTGGATGAAACGCCGGTAGGAGTCGTAGGCAAAGCGCGGGTTGCCTGTTTTCTTAGCTAGGCCTTCAGCAATTTCATCGTTGAGGCCAAGGTTAAGAATGGTGTTCATCATGCCGGGCATTGACACAGGCGCGCCGGAGCGGACGGAGAACAGCAGGGGGTTTTCAGGGTCGCCAAACCGCGCGTCCATCTTCTTTTCAACAATGTCCAGCGCAACCCGATATTCCTGCTCCAACAGCGTGGGTAGCTTGTTACCAGCCTGAAAGAACTCGCGGCAGGTGCTGGTGGTGATGATAAAGCCAAAAGGAACAGGCAGCCCGAGGCTGGTCATCTCACATAGGTTGGCGCCTTTGCCACCCAGTAAATCGCGATCTTCCTTGGTACCTTCGTTAAAAAGATAGACGCGCTTTGCCATGCTTGAACCCCTGAAATTATTCTCAGCGGGCGAGTATAACGGGCATGAAGGCCTGCCGTCAGCGTTCAGGCATAAAAACCGCGAGGTAGTTCCGTGGAATCGCCGGGAAATCGCCGGACAATCGAAAGTTTCCCCAGTTAAACCTTACGCGCGTAAATTTGTTTTACTCTGCGCAAGCCAACCTGATTGTTATACAGTGGTGCCCTTACAGTTGATGTTTACGAGGAAGTCGCAATGGCCCTAACGCCACAAGATGTGCATGCCAAAAAGCAGGAAATAACCGCGCCGGGAGGCCTGTTTGAAATGGAGGCGCTAGAGATCGATGGCACTCGCTACAAGAGCTATGTCCATGCCCCCAAAACGCTGGTTGACGTGTTTACCGGTGCTCGGGGTCATGGTGATCTCGAGTTTATGGTCTATGAAGGTAAGCGCTACACCTACACGGCGTTTTTCCAGCAGGTGGATGCGCTGGCGGCTGCTTTGCAAAGCGATTATGGGCTGAAGAAGGGTTCCAGAATGGCGATTGCTATGCGCAACAATCCGTCGTGGGGTATTGCCTATGCGGCTGCTACTCTGATTGGAGCGGTGGTTGTACCTGTGAATAGCTGGGGCAAGAAAGAAGAGTTGCGTTATGCACTGGAAGATTCCAGTAGCACTGTGTTGGTTTGCGACCAGCCGCGTTTTGATTTAATTGAAAGCTCTTTGGAAGCATTGTCTGTCAAGGCGCTGTTGGTTGATGGCTCTGACAGTGCGATCGATCAGCGCAATGTTGCAGATTTTGCTGCCGTGGTGGCGTCTGGCGAAGGTAAGACTTTCAGCGCGCCCGAAATCGGTGGCCTTGATGACTGTGTAATCCTTTACACCTCTGGCTCTACTGGTTTTCCGAAAGGCGTACTGCACCGCCATGTGGCCGTGTGCCAATCGTTAATGAACATGTTCTTCCTTGGGTACCTATTGATGGAGCTAGAGGGCGTCCGTGAGTTTCGCGGAGGCGCCGAGCGTGAAACGCCGTTGTTGACGGTTCCCCTATTTCACGCAACGGGTCTGTTGGCGGGCTTTCTGTTGCCTATTCACACAGCGCAAAAAGTTATCATCATGTATAAGTGGGATGCCCATACGGCACTTAAACTGATTCAGGAAGAGAAAGTTACAGGCGTGGCGAGTGTGCCGGCGGTTATTCAGGATTTGCTTTATCACCCGGAGTTTGACAATTACAACACCGAATCATTGATGCGCGTTGGCGCTGCGGGGGCAGCTACGCCTGCTGGCCTGCCAGAAATGATTCGAGAAAAATGCGGGGAGCCTAGCCGCTCAGCAGGGTGGGGGATGACCGAAACGTTTGCAGTTGGCGCGACGATGAGTGGCGCTGTATTCGATCTTAGTCCCGATAGTGCCGGTATTGTGTCACCCATTGTCGATATGCGCTTTGTTGATCTCGAAGGCAATGAGCAGGATGCGCTCACCGGCGGCGAAATGCAGGTGAAAACAGTCACATGCACGCCCGGGTATTGGCAGAAGCCAGAAGCCAACGCTGAGACTTTCGACAGCGAGCGCTGGATGAAAACTGGCGACATTGGGCGTATCGATGAGGACGGCTTTTTGCACATTACTGGCCGGATTAAAGAAATTGTCATTCGTGGCGGAGAGAACATTTATCCCGGTGAGATAGAGCAAGCAGTCTACGAGTTACCCGCAGTGAAAGAGAACGTGGTTTTTGGCGTGCCTGACGATGCAATGGGCGAAGAGCTCGCTTTGGTGCTACATGTAAATCCGGGTGAGAAGCTGACTGAAGAAGAGCTTCGTGCCTACCTAAAAGATCGGTTGGCATCTTACAAAGTGCCGCGCCACATTCGCTTCTTTGATGAGCCTTTGCCGCAGAATGCGAGTGGCAAGCTGCATAAGCTTAAAACACGGGATATGTTTCTAGGTGAGTCGTAGTCGATGTAAAGCAGCGAGCGTTGGTGCGCTCGCTGTTTTGGTACCTAAGTTGCCCAAGTTGCCCAAGTTGCCCAAGATGCCCAAGATGCCCAAGTTGCCTATGTCGCTATAGTTACTGTAGTCGTTATTCTCTGTAGAGATTAAAGAGGTAGCGCAGGGCTTAGCGCCTATCTAACAGTTCTATCAGTCGTTCTACTTCAGCCAAGTCTGCGGTGGCAGGAACCATGAACAGTTCTTCACAGCCTGCGGCTTCGGCATTGTCTATTGCCTTTAGAACGGCGTCGGGCGTGCTGCGATTAACGGTTTCGGCCATCATGGTTGCTATCTCAGGCCCTGCGATCGCAAGGTACTCGTAAACGTAGTCGTACAGTTTTTGTTGCCCGTCATCGGCCAGCGTGTACCAGAAGCCGCCCATGCGGTATGGCACTGCGTCACGTCCCGCAGCATCCCAGGCGTTATCCGCCATGGCGAAGGTGTTCTCCAGTTCGTGCTGCTCACCATTGCCAGACCACGCATACAGGCCATCCGCCCATTGTGCGCAGCGAGCGATGCTCTTCGGCCCCATAGCGCCTGCCAATAACATAGGGCCTTTGGGATTAGCCATTTCAGGGCCAATAGGCCCACCGCCCTCAATCATTTCTTCCTGACGCCAAACTTGTCGCATCTCCTCTACCTGCCTGTCCATTCGGCCATAGCGCCCTTTGAAAGTGGCGCCCAGAGCGGCGTAGTCTTTGTCGCGGCCTCCATAACCTACACACACTTTCTGTACGCGGCCTCCGGAGAGTATGTCCAGCGTTGCAAGCTCTTTGGCAACGCGAGTAGCGCTGTGCATTGGCAAGACGTAAAGCGTTGGCGTTATCTCAACGCGATCTGTCACTGCTGCCGCGGCCGAGAGAACCACGCGCATGTCATAGGTAGGCCCGTGCACACGCTCGCCGCAGGATACGGCGTGGAAAGGGCCAGCCTCAACAGCCTTAAACCAAGCCAGGTAATCGTCGCGCGTGAGTCCCGCCTTCATGTAGGGCAGGCAGATACCGATGTTCATTCTCGATGCCATGGGATGTTCCCTTCTTATTAAATCTCAAAATGGAGTGGTCGCCGTGTCTGCAACACCGGCACCGGTACTTGGCGTCCCGGTTTGCAAAAATCACCGCCTACCTGTATTCATAGTAGCGCGTTTGGTGAAGCAGATTGTTCAGAAAGCTGAACTGCTCGGATATTGCTGCACGCAGCCTTGGTCGGCTTGCAACAGTCGTGTAACGTGCAGCGTAAATGGATCGGTACCTTTTAGTAAGTCGCAAGGAGCAAGCAATGAAAATCGATGGCCCTTTTTATGCAGAGCTGGGCACAGCAGAAGCAGAAGCCAAGCGATTGGCGAACATCGGCTATGACGGCGTATATACCCTGGAGGGAAGCTGGGACCCATTCTTTCCTCTGGTGCTGGCCTCTGAACATGCGCCCCATATGGATTTGGCGACAGGTATAGCGGTGGCCTTCCCACGCAACCCGATGCACATTGCGTATCAAGCATGGGATCTGCACAAATACAGCGAAGGCAAGTTTATGCTGGGCGTTGGTTCTCAGATCAAGGCGCATATCGAAAAGCGCTTTGGCGTTGATTTCAGTCCTCCCGCCAAACGCATGCGCGAGTATATTTTGGCCGTCAAAGCGATTTTCGATTGTTGGCAGAACGGTACAAAACTGAATTTCGAGGGTGAGTTTTTTAAACACACGCTCATGACACCCATGTTCAATGCGGGGCCATTACCTTTTGGGCCACCGCCGATTCTGTTGGGCGCCCTCGGTCCCAAAATGACGGAAGTAGCGGGTGAGGTGGCTGATGGCTTGATTGTGCATCCGTTTAACAGCATGCCGTTTCTCACCGAGCATGCGATGCCGGCGGTGCAGCGTGGGCTGGAAAAATCGGGCCGCGACCGCAACGATTTTATTATGCAGATTAACGCGATAGTGATCACTGGAGAGACGGAGGATATGCGTCAGGCCGCCAAAGAGAGCGTGAAAGGGCTGCTGGGGTTTTACTCCTCAACACCCGCTTACAGGCCGCCCATGGATGCGGTGGGTTTTGGCGATTTGCAGCCGGAGCTAAACCGGCTATCTAAGGAGGGTGCCTGGGATGAACTGGGTAAGCGTATTGACGATGATTTTGTGGACGCGTTTTGCACCAGCGGTGAGCCTCACGAAATCGCCGGCAAATTGCGTGCTAAATACGGAGAGTATGCAGATCGGCTCTCTATCTATGCTCCCTATGCGGCGCCTGATGAAATGTGGAAGGGCATTGTGTCTGAGCTTAAGGCGAACGGCTAACAGCCCAATAGCACATTGCGCGTACAGCGCCTTGGGTAAAACTGCCGAAGCGGGGTAGGGCGAGCGTAATTCTGGTATCCTGCGGCCATGGCTACAGACCCACAAGACAACGACACGCTATTTGAGCAGTTACGAAGACTTACCGGACAGGTGGCCGGCGGCACGCTGGAATTGGCGCGTAACACCGCCACTATGACGGCGATGTTCGGTGAAACTTGGCTTCGAAATGCTGTAATGAACACGCTCGAACCCGAACGCCTTGAAGCCATGGTAGATGCAGGTCGGTTCTTGCAGGATGCACGTGAGACAGCCGGGTTATCAATCAAGGAACTCGCTGAGAGTATCGATTTAAATGACCGCTCTATTCTAGAAGATATTGAGAGCGGTAAAACGATCATGCCTCTGGAGTTAATGCTGCGCTCTGCCTCACTGCTGGCGCGGCATGATCCAATACCCTTTTTGATCAAATTTATGCGCACCTATAACCCGGCGTTAGAACAGACGCTGGAGCAATTGGGTGTATTGGCATTACCTAAACAGTATGAGCGTGAGCGTAGATTTGTGAATCTTGTGCGCCAGCACGATGTGATGCGCACGTTGTCTGACGATGAGTATGATCGTTTCATGGACTACATGGAGAGTTCGCTGTCTTTAGTTTTGGATGTAATGTTGAAAGAAAAGGCGGTGAACGCGCCGCCAGCAAAGTCAAAATCAAAGGCTAAGCCTAAATCAAGGGCTAAGCCCAAAGCGAAAACACGCCCCAAGACGAAAGTGAAACCCAAGGCCAATACTAAATCCCGAACTAAATCCCGAACTACATCCCGAACTAAATCCTGAACCAGCGTTTAAGTCATAACCCTCATGAATTTAACTACCCTATGAGCCAGCAATCTGAATCGCTTGCCTGGTTTGCCTCATGTCCAAAGGGCATTGAGTCTTTACTGCTAGATGAGCTGGCCTCGTTGGGCGCTCAAAGCGTTAGGGAAACCGTGGCGGGCGTACACTTTGAGGGGCCATGGGCAACTGCGTATCGCGCCTGCCTGTGGACGCGCCTTGCCAATCGTATCTTGTGGCCTGTGTGTCAGGTAGCTGCTGAAGATGGCGACGCTATGTATGCGGGTTTGCGCACTGTCAAATGGGGCGACTATTTTTGCGCGCAAGACAGTATCGCAATAGATTTCTCGGGCGAAAACCGGTCCATTCGTAATACGCAATTTGGCGCCCAGCGCAGCAAAGATGCCATTGTTGATTGGTTTGCCACCGCTGAGGGTGAGAGGCCCAGTGTCGATCGAGCCAGGCCTGATGTGCGCATTAACATTCGGCTAGTGCGCGGTACCGCCTATGTCGCCTTCGATCTGGGCGGCGGCAGTTTGCATCAGCGCGGCTATCGACAGAGCACGGGTGCGGCTCCCATGAAGGAGAACGTGGCCGCCGCTGTCTTGTTGCGAGCAGACTGGCCGGGTATGGCAGCTAGAGGTGGAGCGCTGATCGATCCGATGTGCGGAGGTGCAACCTTGTTACTCGAAGGCGCCATGATGGCTGCCGATATTGCACCCGGCCTGGAACGTAAGCGTTTTGGTTTTGAGGCACTCAATCAGCATGATTGGCGGCAATGGCAGGCCATTACTGCTGATGCGCGAGGTAGGGCCGAGCGGGGGCGGGCAGCAACGCTGCCGGAAATCCGTGGTTATGATGCAGACCCACGCGTCGTCCGGCGAGCGCAGGAGAACATTGCTCGCCTAGATCTTTCGCGCGCTGTTCGCGTCAGCGTAAAACCCGTTCGTGAATTGACAAAACCTTCCCATAAACCGCTGCCTCATGGGTTGATTGTGTGTAATCCGCCCTATGGTGAGCGGCTGGGCGAAAAGGCCACGCTCATGCCAGTCTATAGGGATTTGGGCAAAGCGATCGCAACAGAGTTTCAAGGCTGGCACGCTGCAGTGCTTACTTCAGAGCTTGATCTTGGTAAGGCGATTGGTTTGCGCAGCCATAAGCGCTATGCATTATTCAATGGGGCGTTGGCCACTAGCTTGCTGCTGTTCGATCTGGTGGACAATACGTTTCGCGATACGGTGGGTGAAGTTTCGTCCCAGGCTGGAGGCGCTACGAAAACAGATTCGGCGGCAGAGGTCCTCGAACTTTCAGATGGCGCGGTGATGTTTGCCAATCGCATTAAAAAGAACCAAAAGCGCTTGAAAAGTTGGTTACGCAAAGAGCAGGTGGAGTGCTATCGGCTTTATGATGCCGATATGCCGGAATATGCTGTCGCCATCGATATCTATGGCCAAAGTGCTCATGTTGCAGAATACCGTGCGCCTAAAGGTGTGTCTGTTGACGCAGCGCAGCGCAGGCTGGATGAGATAAAAGCGGTGCTGCCAGCAGCGCTTGATATTCCCGCGCACGATATTGCGTTTAAGCAGCGCAGCCGCCAGAAAGGTGCCGAGCAGTATCGCAAACAGGCGAGCCGCGGTGAGCTGCGAAAGGTGCGTGAAGGGCAGGCGCACCTGCTCATCAACTTGCATGACTATTTGGATACAGGTTTGTTTTTAGATCATCGGCCCTTGCGCCTGCGCCTGCATGCCGAATCAGAAGGCAAAGATTTTTTGAACCTGTATTGCTACACCGGTAGCGCGACGGTTCACTCGGCTCTGGGTGGCGCGCGCTCAACGACGAGTGTTGATACCTCCAATACGTATCTCGAGTGGTTGCGCAAGAATCTCGCCCAGAATGGGCTTGGCTTGGATAATCATTCCATTGTGAAAGCCGACTGTCAGCGCTGGTTAGGAGAAACGCAGGAAATGTTCGATCTGATACTGTTAGACCCACCTTCATTTTCAAACTCTAAATCGCGCGAAGAGAGCTTTGATGTGCAGCGTGATCACGTTGCTCTCATTCAAAGTGCCATGGCCAGGTTGCGGCCGAAGGGCGTGTTGTATTTTTCGAACAATCGAAGAGATTTTAGTTTGGATGGGGCGCTGGCGGAGGAGTTTGACTGTACCGATATTACCGAACAGACGCTGGATTCAGACTTCGCGCGGAACAAACGGATTCATTGTTGCTGGCGCATGACGCATCAGTAGGCCTACATGCCGCAAATGGCAGAGGCCTCATGCGTTAAACTGCTTGCAAAACTGGCGAGCCAACGGGAGCAAGGCATCCCATGTAATCGTTCGCTAACCGATTTGAAAATGATATCCACACTGTGCCGTGTTCACTTACCCACAGTGAGTTACATTGAAGTCTTATAAACGGGTCTGCGAATAGCTCTGTATACTGTTGAAATATATAGATAAATTATAATTTCAAAATTGGCGACTAAGTATTTTCCACATATTGAACTTGGCACAAATTTCTGTGATTCGTAAAGTTGCCCCCATAGTTATCCACAGCATGCGGTGTGCATAACTAGTCTGGCTCAGCGAGTTGAAGCAACTGCTTCCCTTCATTGCGGCCATCAAACAGCCTGAGGAACGTTGACGGTATGTTCTCGAACCCGGTTTGCAGATCTTCGCGCCAAACAAACTGGCCTTCCATCACCCAGGGAACAATCTCTGTCATCGCCTCGTCTACGCGTTCTATGTAGTCGAGCATGATGAATCCCTGCATCTTTACCCGTCGTGTAACCAAATTCATCAAGTTTCTTGGGCCTGGCGCCGGCTCTACATCGTTATAACTGGCGATTGCGCCGCATAGCGCAATGCGCCCAAACTCGGCCATGTGCTCAATAGCGGCTTCCAGCGTTGCGCCTCCCACGTTATCGAAAAATACATCAACGCCCTGAGGGCAGTGTTTGGCAATACTCTGGGACAGGTCTTCATTTTTGTAATCGATGACTGCGTCGAGTTTGCAGCTCTCGCGTAACCAGGCGCATTTTTCAGGCCCACCGGCAATGCCTACTACCCGGCATCCACGCAACCGCGCGATCTGTGCAGCAGCAGAGCCCGTTGCGCCGGCCGCGCCGGAGACGAGTACGGTTTCACCTGCTTTGGGTTGGCCAATATCCAGCAAACCGAAATACGCCGTTAAGCTGGTGCCGCCAAAAACACTGAGCGCCAGATTCGGCGGCGTGCCTTCTGGCAGAGGGTTGGGAGGCAGTGCACTGTCGGGGTCGCCGATACTAAACGATTGCCAACCCATAAGCCCCTGGACGAGCGTGCCAACGGGCAAGTCAGCGTTTTCCGATTCAACCACCTGCGCTACTGCGCTGGCACGCATGGGCTCGCCTAACGCAACGGGTGGAAGATAACTGGGTTCGTCCGTCATCCATCCGCGCATCGCTGGGTCAAAGGACAGCATCAGTGTTTTAAGCAAAACCTGCCCGGCGGCATAATCAGGTTCCGGCAGTGGGCCGTTAACGAGTTCAAAATTGTCTTGGGTGACCATGCCTTGCGGCCGGCTCTTGAGTAGCCACTGCTGGTTCGCGTCGTAGTCTGTCACGTTCAAGGGTCTCCCTGTTCGGTCTGTTTGCACTGTCATTATGTAGGCTGGCAACTGGCGTTAGTAGACCACTGCTAGTTGCTTGCGAACAAGAGCTTGGAGAATGACAGGCTGTACCAGCTGTGTTCCAATCCACAGATCGAATTTTTTCGGCATCGTCTGCTAGCTTTGCATCAGCCGATTCTTACTCGAAGACTAGCCAAGCAGTGGGTCAGGTTTCATGAAATCATTCTTGATTGTTTATCATAGCCAAAGCGGAACCTGCGCGCGTTTAGCGCAGGCAGCGCATCAGGGCGCGCAGCGTGAGCAGGACGTTCGCGTACAGGTGTTACGAGCATGGGATGCCGACACGGCCTCCCTAAAAAAGGCAGACGGCGTCTTGCTCATAACCGCAGAAAATTCGGGTGCGCTGGCGGGGTGTATGAAGGATTTTTTGGACCGCGTTTTTTATCCTGCGATCGAAGCGGGTATTGTCATGCCCTATGCAATCGTTGTCAGCGCGGGTAACGATGGGCGTTCAGCCGCCGCACAGGCTCAGAGAATCGCCTCAGGCATTCCGCTGGTGCCAGCAGCAGAGCCATTGATTTTGCGTGGTGAATACGACGAAAAAAAGCACTCACAATGTTGTGAGCTGGGCGAGGCGTTGGCCGCGGGTGTGGCTATGGGTATTTATTGAACATTCGGTTTCAGGAGTGCGGTGGTGTCAGACAAGCAGATCGATAACATTGAAGTTGTACCCGAGGGGTTTGAAGCGTTACCCAGTGGTTTAGGGTTTCTTGACGCTTTGGCGCCTTTGTATTGTTTAATGCCATTGGAAAAGGCCGTGTTTGGCCTGCTCGTCGAGCCACAACATGTAAACATGATGGGCATCTGCCACGGCGGTGTCATCATGACGCTAGCCGATGCGGTCGCTGCCACCGGTGTAAACCTGGCAAGAGGAGAGATGGCGGGGAGCCCCACTATCAATCTGTCTCTGGACTTCATATCCTCGGCCAAACAGGGGCAGTGGTTGCAAGCAGTCGCGCAGGAAGTGAATCTGAAGCGGCGCTTTGGATTCTGTAGCGGTGTGATTGAGAACTCGCGCGGTACCGTGGCTAAGTTTAGCGGTACCTTTTACCTGCCTGATCACGATGGTCTTTGGAAAGACGGAGAGTCTAAAGCACATTTGCTCAAAACGTCTTAGCCGTTTCTGATGCGCTATTTTAGCGCTTCTAAAACGCTAATAAAGGCCTGAGCGGCCCGTGAGAGGCTGCGCCCTTCGTGATACACCACGCCAAGGCTTCTTTGTAGTCGGCCATCGCGCAGCGGGAGTGAGACGAGAGTGTTATCACGCATGGTGCGCGGCAGTACTGTCCAGCCAAGCCCAATAGACGCCATCATCCTGATCGTTTCCAAATAGTTGGTCGCCAGCGAAACATTCAGCGGCAGCCCTCGCTGTTCAAACAAACTTTCGACAATCTGACCGGTGTAGGTGTTCAGGCCGGGCAAAATTGCCGGGTGCTTGCTGAGCGTTTTGAGGTCAAGTGTTTTACGTTCGGTGAGTGGGTGGCCGCTCTGCACCATAAAATCTAGGGGGTCATTCCAGATGGTGCGCGTTACCAGATGCGGCTGCTCGGTGGGCGCCAGCGTGACGATTGATAGTTCAACTTCCCCACGTAGCGTAAGTTCGTATGCCTGCTCTGAATCCATAAAATCGATATCGACCTGCACCGCGTCAAACTGCTGGGTGAATTGGCTGAGTACCGGCGGCAGACGATGCAAGCCAATATGATGGCTGGTGGCCAGACGCAGTTTGCCGGCCACCTCGCCGTCAAGATCGCGCACAGAACGCTCGGCAGCCGCCAGCTCTAGCTCAACAGTTCGTGCATGAGGGAGTAGGGCTTTGCCAGCTTCTGTCAGGCTAACCGTGCGGCCTATGCGATCAAATAGCGGCGTATCCAATTGTTCTTCGAGCTGCGCAATGCGCTTGCTTACCGCTGGCTGGGTGAGATGCAGTTTATCGGCAGCCTCGGAGAACGAGCCTCCTTCGGCCACAAGGATAAATGCGCGCAGATTTTGAGTATCCATCCAACCCATTCTTCATAGGAATACATAGAATAAAAATAATAGATTTGAGTTATCTAAAAAGCAACCGCATAATTCACTCTCATTTGCAAAGAACAGCCCCAAAACACAGAGGTGACCCATGAGCGGAAAAACGCTTTACGACAAGTTGTGGCAGAACCATTTGGTAGAACAACGCGATGATGGCAGTGCGCTCATCTACATTGATCGCCAACTGATTCACGAAGTGACATCACCACAGGCCTTTGAGGGTTTGCGCATAGCGGGGCGGCAACCCTGGCGCGTAGACGCAAACATGGCGGTGCCTGATCACAACGTACCCACTGAGCGCAAAGAGCGAGAAGGCGGTGTGGCGGGCATTATCGACCCCATCTCTCGACTGCAGGTGCAAACCCTGGACGACAACTGTCGCGATTTTGAAATCCTCGAGTTTCAGGTGAACGACGTGCGCCAGGGCATTGTGCATGTGGTTGGCCCAGAGCAGGGCGTAACGTTGCCGGGTATGACTATTGTCTGTGGAGATTCTCATACCTCTACACACGGAGCGCTGGGTGCGCTGGCGCACGGCATCGGCACCTCTGAGGTAGAGCATGTGATGGCGACTCAGTGTCTGGTGCAACAAAAAATGAAAAACATGCTGGTTCGCGTTGACGGCCAGCTGCAAAACGGTGTCACGCCTAAAGATGTAGTGCTTGCCATTATCGGCGAGATTGGCACAGCGGGTGGTACAGGGTATGCGATCGAGTTCGGCGGCGAAGTGATTCGCAATATGACAGTGGAAGGTCGCATGACCGTTTGCAACATGGCCATTGAAGCAGGCGCCAGAGCCGGCATGTGCGCGGTAGACGAAGCGACGATTGAGTATGTCAAAGGCCGCCCTTACTCGCCTGAAGGTGAGCAATGGGAGCGAGCAGTTGCCGCTTGGCAGGATTTGCACAGCGATGCTGACGCCGTGTTTGATCATGTTGTTGAGTTGCGCGGTGAGGATATAAAGCCGCAGGTTACCTGGGGTACATCACCTGAAATGGTATTGCCGATAGACGGCATCATTCCCGACCCGGCGACAATGGACAACGCGACGGCGCGCGAAGCGACAGAGCGAGCGCTCGAATACATGGGGCTTACCGCAGGGCAGGCCATTACCGATATCAAACTCGATACCGTGTTTATTGGCTCATGCACCAACTCGCGCATGGAAGATTTGCGCGCTGCAGCCAAAGTCGTTGAAGGCAAGCAGGTTGCATCAAGTCTTCGGCGGGCATTGGTAGTGCCCGGCTCAGGTCAGGTGAAAGAGCAGGCAGAGGCCGAGGGTCTCGATAAAATTTTCACTGCGGCGGGCATGGAATGGCGAGAGCCAGGTTGCTCAATGTGTCTGGCGATGAATTCAGATAAGTTGGATTCGGGCGAGCAGTGTGCCTCTACATCAAATCGTAATTTCGAGGGTCGCCAGGGCTTTGGCGGTCGTACTCATTTGGTTAGCCCGGCGATGGCCGCGGCGGCAGCGGTGGCAGGTCACTTTGTTGACGTGCGCGACTGGTAGGAGAGAGAACCATGAAAAGTTTTACAGTAATGACAGGTATAGCGGCGCCGATGGATCGCGCCAATGTCGACACCGATTTGATTATTCCCAAGCAGTTTTTGAAGTCTATTAAGCGTAGTGGCTTTGGGCCGAATCTGTTTGATGAGCTCCGTTATCTCGATCAGGGCGAGCCTGGGCAAGACTGCAGCGGTCGGCCGTTGAATGAAGAGTTTGCATTAAATCAGGCGCGTTATGCAGGTGCAGGCGTGTTGTTGGCTCGAGAGAATTTTGGTTGCGGCTCAAGCCGCGAGCACGCGCCCTGGGCGTTGGAAGACTATGGGTTTCGCTGTGTGATTGCTCCGAGCTTTGCAGATATCTTTTATAACAACTGCTTCAAGAACGGCATTCTCCCCGTGGAGCTAGACGATGCGATTGTTGATCGTCTGTTTGAAGAAATGTACGCCCAAGAAGGTTACGAGCTGACCGTTGATTTGAATGAGCAGGTAGTGCGCACGCCTTCAGGTGAGGCAATTTCTTTTGAGGTCGATGCATTCCGCAAGCACTGTTTGCTTAACGGCTTGGACGATATTGCGTTGACGCTCGAAAGTGCCGATGCCATTAAAAACTTCGAGCAGCGCTGGCGTGAAGAGTCGCCGTGGCTGTTCGGCGCGCTCAACTAGCCGCGCGCTAGCCAATAGGGAATGCAACAATGAGTAACGAATACGATGTAGCCATTGTCGGAGCCACCGGCGCCGTGGGTGAAGTCATGCTGTCTATTCTGGAAGAGCGAAACTTTCCCGTACGGAATCTGTATTTGCTGGCCAGTAGTCGCTCTGCGGGCAAGAGCATTCAGTTTCACGGCAAGTCTGTGCAGGTTACAGATTTGGCAGAGTTCGATTTTAGCCAAGTGCAGATTGGCTTGTTTTCCGCCGGTGGCAGTATCTCGGAAGAGTATGCGCCCAAAGCGGCGGAGGCCGGCTGTGTGGTGATCGACAACACCTCGCATTTTCGCAGAGACGAGTCTATTCCTTTAATTATTCCTGAGGTCAACATTGAGGCGCTCGCCAGTTATGGCAACCGGAATATCATTGCCAACCCCAACTGCTCGACCATTCAAATGTTGGTTGCACTTAAGCCAATCTATGATGCGGTGGGCATTGAGCGTATTAACGTCGCCACTTATCAGGCCGTGTCTGGTACCGGCAAAGAGGCTATCGAAGAGTTAGCGGGCCAAACCGCGCGGCTGTTGAATGGCCAGGAAGTAGAGAAGAATGTCTACCCAAAGCAGATTGCCTTCAACGCACTGCCGCATATCGACACTTTTCAGGAGAATGGTTACACCCGTGAAGAGATGAAGATGGTGTGGGAAACCCAAAAGATTTTCGACGATCCCAGTATTCTCGTGAATCCAACCTGTGTGCGTATTCCTGTGTTCTTCGGTCACTCAGAAGCTGTGCACATTGAGACTGTAGACCCGATCAGCGCCGCCGAGGCGACGGCTCTTTTGCAGGCTGCACCGGGCGTTACCGTGCTCGACGAGCGCGCCGATGGCGGTTATGCGACAGCAGTGTCGGAGGCGGCGGGTCAGGATCCCGTGTTTGTCAGCCGTATTCGCGAGGACATCTCGCATTCTCGTGGGCTGGATATGTGGATTGTCTCCGATAATGTGCGCAAAGGGGCCGCCCTCAATAGTGTGCAAATTGCCGAGAGCTTGGTGTCAACCTACCTTGATTAATACCTATGATTAACTGATACTTGGGCCGTTATTCGGGGTTTTCTGCGTGCTTGAAATAGAGTAACGATTTCAGATGTTTAGATCGTTTTTCGGCTCTCACTAAAATATAAAAGCACCTGAAGTGGTATCGGACGCGGTCTTATCGACTGTATTGCGCCACTGAAAACCGCGAAGACGGGTCGGCCTTGGGGGGTCGGCTATCGATCATTGGGGAAAATAATAAGGGGCTGCTATGGCTCGGAAGTTAGCTACAGTGGTGTTCTCGCTAGGGTGCCTCCATGCGAGTTCGTTAATGGCCTTGGGTCTGGGTGAGATTGAGCTGGATTCATTTCTCAACGAGCCGCTCAATGCCAGCGTCGACCTCCTGAATGTTGGTAGCCTGCATCAGGACGAAATCAAAGTCCGTCTCGCTACGCGCGAAGATTTCGATCGCATGGGTCTGGAGCGCGCCTTCTTTCTCACCAATATCGAATTTGAAGTGGTGATGGACAGTAAGGGCCGGGGTCATATCAAAATGTCCTCTGATGAGCCTGTTCTTGAGCCCTATCTGGATTTTCTTGTTGAAGCACGTTGGCCTTCGGGTCGTTTACTGCGCGAGTACACCGTACTCATCGATCCACCCGTATTTGCCGAATCTGGCAATGTTGTATCTGCGAGTAAGCGAGTAGAGGAAGTTGAGGGCATACCTGCCCCGGCAAAAAAAAAATCCGCCGGCGGTAACGGCACCTCAGTAAACGTCAAAAAATCGAACCTCGCGCCGGGCTCAATGCCGCAGCGCGATTACAACTCAGCAGCTGCAGGCGCGCCTTCCTCAGGCAGCCGATACATGATTAGCCGCGACGATACCTTATGGACGATCGCCTCCCGCGCACAGCCCGAGGGCGTGTCTGTTTATCAAACCATGCTCGAGATACAGCGGCTTAACCCCAACGCGTTTATCAACGGCAATATTAATCGCGTTAAAGCTGGTTATATCATTTACTTGCCAACTGCTGACGATGTGAGCTCGGGCGATCCAGCTGCAGCGCTAGCAGAGGTGAATGAACAAAACGCTGCCTGGCGTGAACAGCGCGATGCAGAGCTTTACGCAAGCCGCGGCCCCAAGTTGAAGATTTCTGCAGAGCCCGGTGATGCAGGTACGCCGGATTCAGTGGGTGGCTCTAGCGCTGGCGGAATGACAAGCGGCTTGGAGAGCGCGGTGGGGTCATCGCAGGCCGGTAGTGATACCAGTGGCCAGCTAGCTGCGATGCAGCAGCAGCTCGAAACAATGCAGCGCATTGTTAACTTGAAAGACGAGCAGATAGCGGCGCTACAAAATGCGCTGACTGAAACGGAAGAGTCCGCACAGGATATCGCTGAGCCGGCAGATCTAGAAGCGCTGGAGGCAGCTGCAGAAGCAGCAGCCGAAGAGAGCGATATCGGTCAAGGTGCTGAGGGCATCATTGATGCTATGGAGTCGACGGCTGAATCTGTCGTAGAAGATGTCGATAGTGCTGCGGAAGAAGCCGCTGAAGAGGCGGCTGCTGCCGCCGCGGCCTTGAAAGCAGATGATGCGCAAAAGCCGAAGAAACCTTCCAAACCGAAAATTACGACCAAGCCACTACCGCCAGAGCCAGCGACTAACTGGCTGATGTATGGCCTTTACGCACTGGGCGGCCTGTTAGTGGCTGGGTTGGCCTTTTTGTTTGTTCGCCGCCGCCGTAACGTGGAAGACGACTATGAAGAAGAAGAGGTTATCGCCGATGACGTTTTCTCTGATGTAGAGCTGCAAGAGCAGGAGCTTGAGGTTGAAGACTTTGATGAAACTGATCTTGAAGAAGACATACCGGTAGCCGCAAGCGCAGCGAGCGAAGGTAAGCAGGGCTACGGAAGCCATCGACACGATGAGTATGCATCTGACGTTGAAGCCTCCGATGCACTTGCAGAAGCCGACATCTACATTGCCTATGGGCGCCATCCGCAGGCGATCGACCTGTTGAACAATGCGCTTTCCAACGAGCCCAATAATCCCGTCTATCGTTTGAAGCTGATAGAAGTGTATACCGAGCTGGGTGATCGTGGCGCCGCGGCGGCTCAGCTAGAGCAGTTGCAATCGCTTGGTAATGCCGAGGCCACCGCGCAGGGAGAAGCGATTTATAACAATGAGCCATCCTCTGACAATTTTGAGGCTCAAGTGGGAGCGGGCGGTTCCGCTGATCTGGGTGATGAGTTTGACGAGCTTCTCGATGAAGATCAGGGTGGCCCCGGGCTTACTCCCAATCCGCTTTCGATGGACGATCGGCTTGATGACGGCTTGGAAAATGAATTTAGTGGTCTTGAGATTGAAGACGCGGATGATGAAGGCGAACTGGATTTGTCGTCTGATTTTGAACCGGCAGGTGGCGATGACGATGAAGAAGAACTGGTTATTGCTGCGGATGCCAATGGCCTGTCGACAAAGATGGATCTAGCCCGCGCCTATATCGATATGGGTGACGAAGACGGTGCACGGCAAATCCTCGAGGAAGTTGTCTCAGAGGGCAGCGATGAACTTCGTCTGGAGGCAGAGACTCTTCTCGACCGCATAGGCGGTTAGTCTTGTCTGACCAGTTAGAACAGCCAGTCGGTTCCTCGACTGGCTTTTTCCCCGATAGTGAACCCCAAGAGCCCGGCACGCGCTTTGCGTGCTGTATTGAGTACGATGGCAGCCACTACAATGGCTGGCAGTCTCAGCCGCACGAAGGCGTAAGAACCGTTCAAGACACCCTGGAAGTGGCATTGGCCAGTATTGCCGGCGAATCCATACGCGTGCACTGCGCGGGTCGTACCGATACTGGCGTGCATGGTACTGGGCAAATAGTGCATTTCGAGGCGGCTGTTGCGCGTTCTTGCAAAGCATGGATGTTCGGTGGCAATACAGCGCTACCGCGTGATGTACGCATCCACTGGGTGGTAACGGTGCCAACCGAATTCCATTCGCGCTTTTCCGCACAGTCGAGACGTTACCGTTACGTGATTGCCAATACCCTCGTGCGGCCAGCTTTACTGCGTAACCAGGTCGCCTGGCACAGGCGGCCTTTGGATGCACCGACAATGCATCTCGCTGCGCAGCAGCTGCTCGGTGAACAAGATTTTTCTGCTTTTCGTGCGGCTGCCTGCCAGGCCAGTAGCCCCATGCGTAATGTGCATTGCGTATCGGTTGCCCGCCACAGCGATTACGTTGTGATCGATATCCAGGCAAATGCCTTCTTACACCACATGGTACGCAACATTGCTGGCGCTTTGATTGCGGTGGGTGAAGGCCGTGAGCATGAAGGCTGGATAGGAGAATTATTGCTAGGCAAGGATCGTGCGGCAGCGGCTGATACCGCTTCAGCGGCAGGCCTATACCTAGTCGAAATAGTGTATCCGGAGCAATTTTCTATTCCTGCGCCACCACCTGGCCCGATGGGGTTTGGGGCGTTCGGCTAGGCGCGCTTAGCGCCTGTCGTTGATGCAGACACCTAGCCCAGCCGTCTGCTATCATGCGCGCCTCATTTTCCTGTGTTTCAGTAATAGCCTGCTAGACCAAGTTTCTGGAAAAA
The DNA here is from genome assembly GCA_045106775.1 of Halioglobus sp. Lineage (GTDB taxonomy): Bacteria > Pseudomonadota > Gammaproteobacteria > Pseudomonadales > Halieaceae > Marimicrobium. The sequence goes on along the minus strand of JBGCFE010000078.1, from coordinate 7,142 downwards.
GAGGCCTTGTACTCCATGCCATCCACGCGAATCAAAATTTGCGGTATTACCTCCATTGATGACGCACATGCGGCCGTGGATGCGGGCGCTGACGCCATTGGTTTGGTGTTTTACCCGCCAAGTTCTCGTGCAGTTACGATTGAGCAGGCGCGTGATATTGCTGCCGCCGTGCCGCCCTTTGTGTCTGTTGTGGCCCTGGTTGTCGATGAGTCGGCAGAGGGTGTTATCCGTATCCTCGATAATGTTGCCGTTGATTTATTGCAGTTTCACGGCGACGAAAGCCCCGATTTCTGTGCACAGTTTGGCCGCCCATGGATGAAGGCGATACGCATGAAAGAAGACGTTGATTTGGGTCTTGAAGCTTCGCGTTATCGCGGCGCCAAAGCGCTGCTTCTCGACAATTGGCGAGACGGTGTTCCCGGGGGTACAGGAGAAGCTTTTGATTGGGCCCTCGCGCCTAAGGATTTGCAATCACACTGGGTGCTTGCCGGTGGTTTGAACGCAGATAATGTATCCAGCGCAGTCACGGCGCTGCGCCCCAGTGCTGTTGACGTAAGCGGCGGAGTGGAACGTGCTCCAGGTAGTAAAGATGCTGACAAAATTGCCCGCTTCATTGCCGCGGTGCGCGCGGCAGATTCACAGGCATAGTGTTGGTTCAACCAATCCGGCTCTATATGGATTGCGTAGTTTGTAGCTAGATGAAAAGAAGTTGAACGCAATGAGCGGGTTGATTGGCATAGGTTTGATTGCTAGTTGGACGTTAGGTTGTAAGTGTTGGTAACAAAAAGTAGGCAATAATCATGGGCGATAGTGGTAGTAAAGAGACATACGCAGCGGCACCTGACAGTGAAGGAAGGTTTGGCCCCTACGGCGGCAAGTTTGTCTCTGAAACGTTAATGGCGGCGCTGCAAGAGTTAGAGGCTGTTTATCGAAAATTGTCACAGGACAGCGAGTTTCAGCGCGAGTTGGATGAAGACCTGGCGCATTACGTTGGCCGCCCATCTCCCTTGTACGAGGCGAAACGCTGGTCGGAACAGGTGGGTGGAGCGCGTATCTTTCTCAAACGTGAAGATCTTAATCACACAGGCGCGCACAAGGTTAACAATACCATTGGCCAGGCGCTGCTTGCTAAACACATGGGTAAAAAGCGAATCATTGCAGAGACGGGTGCAGGCCAGCACGGCGTCGCTACCGCTACGATAGCGGCTCGGCTAGGTCTGGAGTGTCAGGTCTTCATGGGTGCTGAAGACGTACGGCGTCAGGCGCTGAATGTCTATCGCATGAAGCTTTTGGGCGCCGACGTTGTGTCTGTGACATCGGGCTCACGCACCTTAAAAGACTCAATGAACGAAGCCATGCGCGATTGGGTTACTAATGTCGATGACACGTTTTATGTGATTGGAACCGTTGCCGGGCCTCATCCGTATCCTATGCTGGTGCGCGATTTCCAGTGTGTCATTGGGCGCGAAGCGCGTGAGCAATCGCTTGAGCAATGCGGCCGTTTGCCGGATGCCCTGGTTGCCTGCGTTGGCGGTGGGTCGAATGCCATCGGCTTGTTCCACCCGTTTTTGAACGACGAAAACGTGGCAATGTATGGGGTAGAAGCAGGGGGCTACGGCGTACAGACGGGTGAGCATGCAGCGCCTCTCAATGCGGGAACGCCTGGCGTTCTGCACGGTAATCGCACCTATTTGATGCAGGATGAAGATGGTCAGATTTTGCATACGCATTCTGTTTCAGCCGGTCTTGATTATCCAGGCGTTGGCCCTGAACACGCCTGGTTGAAAGATTTAGGGCGAGTCAATTATGTTGCTGTTAATGATGATGAAGCGCTGAAAGCGTTTCACACGCTGACGCGCGTGGAAGGTATTATGCCGGCGCTTGAAAGTAGCCATGCGCTTGCTTATGCAGAAAAGCTGGCGGCCACGATGTCTAGCGACAAAATACTGGTGGTTAACCTTTCAGGTCGTGGAGACAAGGACATTCATACCGTTGCTGAAATCGACGGCATTGAACTTTAGCGCTAACTAAATTGCGAGGAGCCTCTCGCAGTGACTAATTGCCACAGGCAGATCAGGAGAGTTTGAGTGAGTCGAATAGCGGGCCGATTTGAAGCCCTAAAAGCACAGGGTAAGACAGCTCTGGTGACTTATACCGTAGCGGGAGATCCGACGCTGGATACAACGGTGCCGCTGTTGCATGCGTTGGTGGAAGCGGGTGCCGATATTGTAGAGCTTGGTTTTCCTTTCTCCGATCCGATGGCTGAGGGAGCGGTAATACAGCTGGGGCACGAGCGTGCGCTCGCTAACGGCGCCTCTCTAAAGCAAGTGCTCGCTATGATTGCTGAGTTTCGAACTACCGATGCCGACACACCGGTTGTGTTGATGGGTTATGCAAACCCCATCGAGGCAATGGGGTATGACACGTTTGCTGGCGCGGCCAGTGCGGCGGGTGTGGATGCGGTCATAGCCGTCGATATCCCGCCTGAGGAAGTTGAATGCATTGGTGGCGCTTTGCGAGCCAATGACATGGACGCCATCTTTTTGGTAGCCCCAACCACGCCGCAGGCGCGCATTGAGCGCATCGTTTCCCAAGCCAGTGGTTTTATTTACTGCGTTGCTGTCAAAGGCGTGACGGGGGCTGGAAACCTCGATACGCAGGCGGTGGCAGAGCAGGTTGGCGCTATCCGGGCCCACACCAAGCTGCCCATCGCCGTCGGTTTTGGCATTAAAGACGCCGATTCAGCCCAAAAGGTCGCCCTAGCGGCCGATGGTGTGGTGGTGGGTAGCGCACTGGTCAGCGTTGCCGCCGAAGCTGCAGCGCAAGGCGGTGATTCCAAGGCTGTGGTGGCTGCGGCGGCAGGTTTACTGCGGGAAATTCGCGCTGGTATTGACGCTGCCGCTTCCTAGTTTGTCACCCCCCGTTTATAATGTCGCTTTCACGGCGCGGCGGGTAATAGTATGAGCTGGATAGACAAGATTCTTCCTTCCGGAGTGCGCAGCAGTACCGAAGGGGAGCGAGCCAGTAGCGTTCCTGAGGGGCTGTGGAAAAAGTGCGTGAAATGCGAGGCGGTGCTCTATCGCCCCGATGTCGAGCGTAATAACGACGTTTGTCCAAAATGTGATCATCACATGCGTATTGGCGCCCGTCGGCGGCTTGCTGGCTTTCTCGATGAAGACAGTGGCGAAGAGATTCTGACCGACATCGAGCCTATCGATCGACTCAAGTTCAAAGACAAAAAGCGCTACAAAGATCGCTTAAGTGCAGCACAAAAAGCCACCGGTGAAAAAGACGCGCTCATTGCGATGAAGGGCGAGCTGTTGGGTATGCCTATTGTTGCACTCGCTTTCGAATTTGAGTTCCATGGCGGCTCTATGGGCTATGCCGTCGGGGAGAAGTTTACCCGTGCCGCACAGATAGCCTTGGAAGAGAAAATTCCGCTGGTGTGTTTCTCCGCGTCCGGTGGAGCCCGCATGCAGGAAGCATTGATATCCCTGATGCAGATGGCCAAGACCAGCGCCGTTATCGAGCGGATGAAGCTGCACGCTGTGCCCTATATTTCAGTGATGACAGACCCTATCTACGGCGGTGTCTCCGCCTCGTTGGCATTGTTGGGCGACATCAATATTGCCGAGCCCGATGCACGGGCCGGGTTTGCCGGCCCGAATATCATTGAGCAAACCATTCGGCAGAAGCTCCCCAAAGGCTTTCAGCGGAGCGAGTTCCTGCTGGAACATGGTGCCATCGATATGATCGTGCACAGAACCCAAATGCGCGAGACTATAGCGCGCCTACTGGCCGCCTTTTTGGGCCAGCCGGTACCGGTAGCACCACAGCCTGCACTTGAAGAAGATACCGACACTGAGGGTGAAGTGGGCGAAGAGCCTGCTCCAGATGCAACGGCGGCGGATGAATAACGATTCTCTTCAGGATTGGCTTGAGCGTCTTGAAAAGCTGCACCCGGTAGAGATAGATCTTGGGCTCGCGCGCATCACCGAAGTGGCGCATTCGCTTGATTTACTCCCCCTTGCTCAGCCAGTGATTACCGTTGCGGGAACCAATGGTAAAGGCTCAACGGTTGCGGTGCTCGAAGCGGTGTTAACAGCGCAGGGCCTGCGTTGTGGAACGTTCACCTCGCCACACTTCCTGCGTTTTAATGAGCGAATTCGCGTGGCGCAAGAGGATGCCAGTGATGCCGACATTGTGCTGGCCTTTGAGGCCATTGAATCGGCACGGGGCGAAATCTCTCTTACCTATTTTGAGTTTGCGGCCCTTGCTGCGCTGCTCGTTTTTCGTGCGCATCAACCCGATGTCGTCATTCTTGAAGTGGGTCTTGGAGGGCGCTTAGACGCCGTCAATATTGTTGAGCCCTCGCTCTGCGTTATCACCCGCATTGATTTAGATCATCAGGGCTGGTTGGGCGATACGCGTGAGCAAATTGCGGTGGAGAAGGCGGGGATATTGCGGCGCGGTGTGCCCGTGGTGGTGTCCGATCAAGATCCGCCGGCTAGTCTTCGACGCGCTATTCAAGACATTGGTGCCGCTCCGGCGCTCTTTCTGGGTGAAGAGTTTTCAGTTTGCCCTGTTGAATCTGGTTTGTTTGGGCAATGGCAGGTGACGTTGCAAACGGGCCAGGGTAAGCCCCGAACATTGCCCGCTTTTGAAATGGCGAGTTTGCTGCCGCAGAATGTCGCTGCGGCGGTGCAGGCAGCGCTCGCAGGTGGCTTTGATGTAAGCAATGAACAGCTGCAGATTGCCCTGGATTCATTGGTTGTCACCGGCAGGCGGCAGCATTTTGAACGCGATGGCGTAAGTTATGTGCTGGATGTTGCGCATAATCCGGCTGCGGTTGAGGCATTGCTTGAGTATCTACAGTCAAGTTGTTGTAATGGCCGTCGGCTAGCAGTTTTTTCCGCAATGAAAGATAAAGATTTGAAGAAGATGCTTTCGCCTGCGGTTTCTGAATTTGACGCCTGGATGCTCGCAGATCAGCCCGGTAATGCGCGCTCAGCGACCGCTAAAGAGGTGATGGCGGTGCTGGCAGATTTGGATGTTGAAATGATTAGCAGTAGCAAGAATTTGCGTCAGGCGTTTGCGCGAGCACAACAACTAGCGGCGCCCGGTGACACCATCGTGGTGTTTGGCTCCTTCACCACGGTTGCTGCAGTGCTCAACAAATTTTTACCCAAGAGGCCGTTATCTGAACTGGCCCACAGCGAACCTGGCCACCTGGATGAAGGCCATTCACACACTCTGCAAGAGGCGCGGTAAAGCTTGAACGAAACGCTCAAACAGCGACTTGTCGGTGCATTGATTCTAGTGGCGCTGGGAGTTGTCTTCTGGCCTATTATTTTTGTACAGCCCGCACAGCAGCCCCAGGCACAGATCGAATCGATACCGCCACGGCCATCTGTTTCCACAGTACCTTTGCAGGCACCCGACTCGAGTGGGCTTAGAGGCTCGCCCGATATAGCCGCAGCCCAAACGCCAGAGCCGGTACAGCCTGTGCAGAAAGATGTGAAACCTCAAGCAGAGGCCGAAGATGACCCTGCGGTTAAATCGCCCAAACCACAGCCTACAACACCCGTTCGCAGGGAGGCTCCGCAACCGCTGGCTATTGATGGTGACGGTGTGCCGCTTGCTTTCATACTACAAGTGGTTACCGTCAGCGATAGCGCAAAGGCAGAGGGCATTCGCGCTCGGCTCGAGCGTCTGGGCCATAAAGCCTATATCAAAAAGGTGGCAGGTAATGGCGCGACACTGCATCGCGTTTATATTGGCCCCAAGTTTGAGCGCGCGAAGCTTGAAAAACTAAAGCCGGGGATTGATGAAACCTTTGGTGTTAGTTCGATGGTCGTGCGGTACTTGCCCTGATGCGAAGCGTAATGCAATTAGCCCAGCTAGTCGTTAAGTTCACGGCTGTATGATCGAGCTGTCACACTTAGGGGCAGCAGATTGGGTGATTCTCGTTGTGCTGGCGTTGTCGGTATTGCTTAGTCTTTGGCGAGGCTTTGTCCGCGAAGCCATTGCCTTGGCCGGCTGGGTGGCAGCCTACGTGGTCGCTAATGTCTACGTAGACGAAATGGCCAGCGTGCTCGCTTCAACGATAGTGAATGTCACAGGGCGTTATGTGGTGTCATTTGCGCTGTTGTTTGTTGCTACGCTGATTCTTGCAACCATCATTCGAAAAATTGCATCTGGTTTGGTGAAGGTGACGGGGTTGTCTCTGCTAGATCGCCTGCTGGGCACTGTATTTGGTCTGGCCAGAGGTATCATTGTTATTCTGGTTGGTGTGTACCTCTTGCGGCAGCTAATAGCGCCGCAGGACTTGATCTGGTTAGATCAATCCCAATTGATGCCGCACGTTGATTATGTGGCGCAGTGGGCACAGCGGTTGTTTTACGGCCGCAATCAATAGTTTTGTTATTGGGTTACTAGTTGTTACCAGGCGTCTGTTAAAGGAAGAAGTTCATGTGTGGTCTCGTTGGAATAGTCGGCAAGGGTGATGTGGCGGCGGACATATACGATGCGCTGACGGTGCTTCAGCATCGCGGTCAAGACGCTGCGGGTATTGTGACTTGTGCGGGAGGCCGCTTCAGTCAACGTAAGAGCGAGGGGCTGGTGCGCGATGTATTTCGCCAGCAGCACATGCAGCGCCTGCAGGGGCCAATGGGTATTGGACACGTGCGCTATCCTACTGCCGGTAGTTCCGGTACTGCTTTGGCGCAGCCGTTTTACGTGAACTCGCCGTATGGCATCGCGCTGGCGCACAACGGCAATCTGACTAACTCTGAAGAGCTGGCTCAGGAACTGTTTCAAGATGATCTGCGTCATCTCAATACCGATTCTGACTCTGAAGTGCTACTCAATATTTTTGCGCATGAATTACAAACTCTGGGTAAATTGAACCCCAGTGCAGATGATATTTTTAAAGCAGTAGAGGCGGTGCATCGTCGCTGCCGCGGCGGTTATGCTGTGATTGGCTTGCTGGTGGATTATGGCGTTCTGGGTTTTCGCGATCCGCATGGTATTCGCCCTTTAGTGGTTGGCTCCCGTGAAACCGACCAGGGTACCGAGTACATGATCGCTTCAGAGAGCGTTGCACTGGATGTGCTGGGCTTTACGATGCTCGATGATGTGTT
>JBGCFE010000077.1:0-4530 GCA_045106775.1 Halioglobus sp. | reverse complement strand
GGGTGCGGCGTACTCCGCGAGCCCATCACATAGGCGACCGGATCTCCTCCTGCAGACAGCACGAGTTCTTCGAATTCACGGGGGTCTTCCCGCTCGGATTCACTAGTGAGATTCAGATGAACAAGCACAGCCTGCTCACCTGATTCGGGACGCTCAAAAAACAAAATTACCTCGGATGATCAGGAATGCCTGCCCAATCACGCCCCTGCAGAAAAGTCTGGAGCTAAAGCCGCTGAACGCGTGCGTTAGCTTCCGCCTTCCTCTTCCTCGGGCGGGTTCTGTAGCGGCAGGCGCACAACGCGCGATGGCACCACGGTGGAAATGGCGTGCTTGTACACCATTTGGCTGACAGTGTTCTTTAACAGCACCACAAACTGGTCGAAAGATTCGATCTGGCCTTGCAGCTTAATGCCATTGACCAGGTAAATGGATACTGGAACGCGTTCCTTACGCAGAATATTCAAGTAAGGGTCTTGTAGCGTGTGCCCTTTTGACATAGCTTTCTCCTAACAGGCCCAAAACGGGCCAAAAATTTATAAAAAACAACCTCTTACAGTGCCAGAGTATTGTGCCTTTTGCCTACGCAGTGCTTGATCAATGTTTACGTTGGCAGCCTCTGAACTGGATCACGGGTCTTCGTACAACGCGCGCTTTATTCAAGCGCGCCCGACACTCTACTACACTGAGGGCCGGTCAAGATAGTTCAAGGCTGCGTTTAGTGGGCTTTCTGCGGACTGTGCCCACTTTTGTTCAGACTCGGACCAGGCCAACAAGTTTCCTTTCTCGTCAGTATTAATCCAATTCAGGTTGGGCCATTTACGCAGCCAAGTGAGCTGTCGTTTGGCCAGCTGGCGAGTGGCCGCCGCCACCCTATCCCCTGCCTCGGCAAGGCTATAGTCACCTTCGAGATGCTGCCAGAGCTGCCGATACCCGACAGCGCGCACTGCAGGCAGAGCACTGTGCAGATCAGCCCGTCTACGTAAGCCCTCAACTTCAGCGAGAAAGCCAGCCGCTAACATCTGCTCAAAACGACGCGAAATGCGAGCATGCAAAACCCCACGATCGAGGGGGTTTAAGGCTAGCTGGCGAACATCAAAGCGCTCAAAAGCACCGCTGCGATGAGTATCTTTCTGCCACTGCGAAATCGGTGTACCCGAAACTCGGTACACTTCCAGCGCCCGAGACAGTCGCTGAGAATGATTGGGATGAATTCGGGCAGCGGACTCAGGGTCGATGGAGGCCAGCTCATCATGCAGTGCCGGCCAACCCCGCTCACGCGCCTGGGTCTCTATCTGCTGCCTCACCTCTGGGTCACTGGCAGGCATCTGTGCCATGCCCTCAAGAAATGCTTTGAAATACAGCATTGTGCCGCCCACAAGTAGGGGGGTTTTTCCCCTGCTGATTACCTCCCCCACCACACGCTCTGCATCCTCGACAAAATTGGCCGCTGAGTAAGGCACCGCCGGGTCACAAATATCGACCAAATGGTGCGGGTAGCTTGGTTTGGCACTGCCAATATCAAGGCCGCGGTAAACCAACGCAGAATCAACACTGATGAGCTCACAGTCGAGCACGCCCGCGATCTCGATGGCTAAATCGGTTTTACCGGAGGCGGTAGGGCCCATTAAACAAATGAGACGGGGGTTTGAGGTTTCGTCTACCACGCGCGCTCTAGCGCCCGCGCAAGAAAAGTTTATCTAACTGATCCAGCGACATCGCCGTCCAGGTTGGACGTCCATGATTGCACTGCCCAGAGCGCTCTGTCTCTTCCATGTCGCGCAGCAGAGCATTCATTTCTGGAAGGGTTAAGCGGCGATTTGCCCGCACTGAACCATGACACGCCATGGTAGAGAGTATTTCATCCATGTGGGCTTCAATGCGCTCAGAAGAGCCGTACTCTATGAGATCCGCAAGGACATCGCGCAGTAATAACTCCACATCAGAATCGCGCAGCGCAACAGGAATCTCTCGAATCATCAGAGCTTCTTCGCCACCAGGTTCAACAACCAGACCCAGCTGCTCAAACAACACTTTATGCTCAGCGGCCGTACTCACTTCGCGTGCACTTACCGCGACAGATTGCGGCACCAATAGGGGCTGGCTGGCGATACCCTGCGCATCGCGCGAGCGCTTCAGGCGCTCATAGGTAATGCGCTCATGAGCGGCATGCATATCTACCAAAATCAGGCCTTCGGAATTTTCAGAAAGAATGTACACACCCTTCAGTTGTGCCAATGCATAACCTAACGGCGGCACATCTTCTTCCGAGCCTGCTTGCGGCATCGGGTGCAGCTGCGAGTAACCACGCATCTGCTCTGTGATCTGTGCCTGGCTTGGCACACTACCAGGACGGTAAGCAGGTGTTGTAGCACCCAAACCTGGAGAACCAGTGGCCGCGGTTGTTCCCCACGCCAAGGCGCCCTGTGCAATGACCTCTCCAGTGGTCGTGTCTACACGTGCGCCATCGTCAAGGGGCCTAAACTCATTCGCCCCTCCCTCACCATTCGCATGAACCCCTGTGTCACCTCCAGGCCGAACATCCGCCAACGCTCGGTGCAGGCTCGAGAAGATAAAATTATGCACGGCCCGACCATCGCGAAAGCGGACTTCGTGCTTCGTGGGGTGCACGTTTACATCCACTTGCGCCGGGTCTAGCTCCAAATACAACACAAACGCCGGATGGCGGCCGTGATACAGCACATCGCGATAAGCCTGCTTCACAGCGTGGGCAATCAGACGATCACGTATCACCCGGCCATTGACAAAAAAGTACTGTAAATCGGCCTGACTGCGAGAAAAGGTTGGCAGACCCACCCAACCCCACAAACGATAGGGCGCCACGTCAGACTCGATGAACAGCGCCTGTTCCATAAACGCCGGGCCGCATACGGTTGCCACTCGGCGCTGCCGCTCTGCTGTAGCGGCCGCTACGGGCAAATTGTGCATCACCTTGCCGTTATGCCGCAGTGAAAAGGCGACATCGAAGCGCGATAGCGCCAGCCGCTTCACAACCTCTTCGACGTGATTGAATTCGGTTTTTTCAGTGCGCAGAAATTTGCGCCGCGCAGGGGTGTTAAAAAATAAGTCACGCACCTCGACGGTGGTGCCTTGAGGATGCGCAGCGGGTTTAACCTGCACCTCCATGTCACGGCCTTCGCAAACAGCGCAATGGCCAGCACTAGTGCTGCCATCGTCGTTACTGGTGAGAGTCAGACGCGACACCGAGCCTATACTCGCCAGCGCTTCACCTCGAAAGCCAAGGCTGCCAACGCGCTCCAAATCTTCAAGTGATTCAATTTTACTGGTGGCGTGACGCGCCATCGCTAGAGGCAAATCTTGTGCCCCCATGCCGCTGCCATCGTCGCGCACGCGTATCAGCTTTGTACCGCCGCTTTCAACATCGATATCGACGCGCTTAGCGCCAGCGTCAATGGCATTTTCAAGAATTTCTTTGGCAACAGATGCAGGACGCTCAACCACCTCGCCCGCGGCAATTTGGTTGGCTAATCTGGAACTCAGCAAACGAATCTGGGACATGCAGGAGTCGGCTTTAACGGTTATAAACAGCAAGCCATGGTAGCGAACTAGCTGTTGGGTATGGTTAGCTTCTGCCCGATCCGAATCTTAGAACCTTTGATGCGGTTATGGTTCTTGAGGTCTGATAGCGGCACATTGAAGCGATGAGCAATGCCTGAGAGTGTATCACCCCTGGCGATCACATACTGCTGATTTGCTTGCTGCTTCTGCCATGCCAGCAGCGTGCCTGAAGGAGGATGGGCAACGAACCAATCTTTAATGCCGCGGTGAATCGCCCGCGCCATTTTTTTCTGGTAACTACTACTGGCCAGCTTGCGAGATTCTGCCGGGTTAGAGATAAACCCCGTTTCTACCAGAATAGAGGGTATATCTGGCGACTTGAGCACCGCAAAACCGGCCTGCTCCACATTTTGTTTGTGCAACTTGGCAACGTTATCAACATTGCGTAGCACGCTATGCCCCAGCTTGAGGCTGGTATCCAATGTCGACGTCATCGATAAATCAGCCAGCACGCCTGCCAGCATATCGTCCTTGTCATTCAGCCGAACACCGCCAATGAGATCCGCCGCATTCTCGCGCTGCGCTAAATAGCTTGCCGCTGTGCTACTGGCACCTCGGGTGGACAGTGCGTAAACCGAGGCACCATTGGCCTGCTTCAGCCGGAATGCATCAGCATGAATGGAGACCAACAAATCTGCCTGGCGTTTGCGCGCCAAATCGCGGCGCCCCTTCAGGCTGACATAGTAATCGCCAGTGCGCAGTAAGGTGGGCGCAAAACCTTTGTCTGCTTTCAGCAATCGCTCAAGCTCTTTTGCGATTGCCATTACCACGACTTTCTCTCGCACACGACCCGGGCCTATCGCCCCTGGGTCTTCACCACCATGACCCGCGTCAATAGCGATCACAACATCACGTTTAGCGGATTGCTTAACGCTTTTCTTGACCGCTGCTTTCTGTGTTTTTTTATCGTAAAGATCAACGACCAGGCGGTCG
>JBGCFE010000076.1:0-7142 GCA_045106775.1 Halioglobus sp. | reverse complement strand
TTTCTCCAGTATCCGCGTAAAGGGCGGATTCTCTAACAAATCCCAGACCAGCAGGCGGTGATATTGCTTAACCAACCAATTGGTATCCTGACTGTTCCAGAACAAACATTTTAGCCACCAGAAAGGGGCGTGCAGTGCATGCGCCCAATGGCGGTCGTAGTGTGCAAAGCCCAAGGTTTCTATTTCGCTGCGTAATTCTTTGCTGCGAAAAATCCTCAGATGGCCGCCAGGCACTTTGTAATAGGCATCACTCAATGCCCAGCAAATCTTCTCTGGCCAACGGCGCGGCACACTGGCACAAAAAAGGCCGCCGGGCTTGAGTACGCGCTCCACTTCTTTTAGCGCACCCTGATAATCAGGAATATGCTCAAGTACTTCGCTACAAATCACTTTGTCGAAGGTATCGTCCGCAAAGGGCAATTCAAGCGCGTTGGCCGAAGCGAGGCCAAATGACTTGCCAGCATTATCTGGCTCTGCGAAATCTTCGTACTTTGTTCGCGTCGTCACTAGGTCGTCTAAACACAAATCCACGCCAAAGGAGTGAACGTTCGCTTCGACGTAAGCCGAGATAACATGGCGGCCTTCGCCACAACCCAGGTCCAGCACAACATCGCCGTCGGCCAATGGCAGGCGCGCAAAATCAACGGTTTTCATTGACCAAGACCTCGCGGTAATACTGGGTCATCTGTTGCGCACACACTTCCCAGCAAAAGTGTTCTTCGATGCGCTTTCGTGCCAACTGCCCTAGTTCATCGCGCTTTTGCGGGTTTTGCAGCAAATCATCGATGGCTTGCGCAAGCGCATCGACATTCTTGGCGGGAACGATCACACCGCCCTCGCCCACGATCTCTGGCAACGCCCCGCCGTCTGTAGAAACCACAGGCAATCCGCAGGCCATCGCCTCACCGGCGGGCAAGCCAAACCCTTCATACACAGAGGGAACTACGCAAATAGCCGCCTCAGCATAATAGCGGACCATTTCTTGTGTGCTGATGCCATTCACGAACTGCACTTTGTCAGCAATGCCCAGGCTACGCACTAAACGTTCTGTTTTGCCACCAGGGTTTGGCTTGCTCACCAGAAGCAATTCCAAATCTGGATACTGATCCAACTGCTTGGCGTACGCTCGCAGTAAATAGCGCAGCCCTTTCAGCGGCGCATCGGCAGAGCAGGTTGCCATCAAGCGCATAGGGTTGCGTTTGATTTCTGGGATCGGATGGAAATCATCCATATCAATGCCGTTGTGCACCAACGTAATGCCTGCAGGCTGCAATCCAAAATCACGCGCGATGTCCTGACGCGAACAATCAGACACGGTGACAATATTGCGCAGCTGCTTAACGACCTTTTTCTGCATGTTCAAAAAAGAATGCCAGCGGCGTATCAACACGCGCTCGCGAATATTTTTAGCAGCAGCTAGGGCAATTCGCAGATCACTAGTGATGGGGTGATGAATCGTGGTAACCAGCGGAATGCCCATTTCCTGAATTTTGAGCATGCCGTAACTCATGCTTTGGTTGTCATGCACCAAATCATACTCATGGCCGTGCTCACGTAGATACTTAACGGCCCGGCGACCAAACGTGCGCGGTTCGGCAAAACCGCCCGTTAGCTTGCTGACCCACTCAATGATATTAGTGAACGACTTAAGGTGGCGCGGCCGCAGTGACAGTAGGCCATTTTCGAACAAATCCAGGCTGGGAAGCTCGATCAGCGCAACCCTTGGGTCAAGGTGCGGGTACGGCGGCCCGGAGATTACATCTACGGAATGGCCAGCCTCCACCAGCGCTTTACTGAGGTAGCGAATATACACACCCTGGCCACCGCCAAAGGGCTGGCTACGATAGCCCAAAAGCGCAATACGCAACGGCGTTGCAGGCTGCTCGGCGGGCGGGTTTTCCGCCCCAGCCGAGGACGCATTGTCCGCGTGCGCTGTGCCAAGATGCGTGATGGGGCTACCTCTCATGAATGCTTCAAGCTGGGGTATATATGGGGTCGACAGGCCAATATTTCAATGTGGACTAACTTTGAGTCCTATGTGGCTGACTTCCCCAAAAAAAGGGGCTAGATTTTAATCAGGCAGTGGTCAAAAATCCACCCCCGAAACTAACCCACATAAAAAGTACGTGAACTGGCTATCGCGCCAACGACCGACCATTACCGCTATACTTAGCCGCTACGTCGATAGGAACTAATTAAATGACAACAAAGCCTTACAAGGGGCTCATACTGGCTGGCGGCTCAGGCACACGGCTTCATCCACTGACCAGTACGGTGAGCAAGCAGCTCATGCCGATTTATGACAAACCCATGATTTACTACCCATTGGCGACGCTTATGCTCGCCGGTATTCGCGATATTCTCATCATCACCACACCGCGCGACCAGATGGCGTTCAGTGAACTGCTGGGCGATGGGTCAGATTGGGGTATCAATATTTCCTACACGGTTCAAGCCAGCCCCGACGGGCTCGCGCAGGCGTTCATTCTAGGCGAGGAGTTTATTGGTGGCTCACCCTCCAGCCTCGTGCTCGGTGACAACATCTTCTATGGGGGCGGTTTCAGCAAGAAATTGACCAGTGCAGCCGCACGCGATTCAGGCGCATCGGTGTTCGCTTACTATGTTCAAGACCCTGAGCGCTACGGCGTCGTCAGCTTTGATGCTGACGGAGTTGCGCAGGACATTGAAGAAAAGCCCGAAAAGCCAAAATCACATTACGCCGTCACCGGTTTGTATTTCTACGACAGTGACGTCGTGGATATCGCCAAAGAAGTGAAGCCATCACTCCGAGGCGAGCTAGAGATTACTGACGTGAACAAGGTATATCTGGAGCGCGGTGATCTGCAGGTGGAGGTCATGAGCCGCGGAACAGCCTGGCTGGATACAGGCACACATAATTCCTTGCTGGATGCTGCAAACTTTATTCGCGTCGTAGAGGAACGCCAAGGTCTCAAAATTGCCTGCCCCGAAGAAGTTGCATATCGCATGGGCTATATCAATGACGAAAAACTACTAGCACTGGCAAAGCCGCTGGAGAAAAGTGGCTATGGTGTTTACCTGAAAAACCTCCTGCGTGAAGAAGGGGTGATATTCGCATGAAATTTGTAGAAACCCCGCTTCTAGGCGTTTACGTTGTAGAGCCACGCGTGTTTGGTGATGAACGCGGTTTTTTCCAAGAAACTTGGAACGCGCAAACCTTCGCTGAAGCCGGGTTCGATCTGAACTTTGTGCAGGACAATCACAGCCGCTCTCCGCGCGGCACCTTGCGCGGATTGCATTATCAGACAGAGCACACACAGGGGAAACTGGTGCGCGTTACCAGCGGAAAGGTCTACGATGCCGTTGTTGACTTGCGCCAAAGTTCACCTACCTTCGGCAAGTCCTTTGGAATAACGCTTAGCGCACAAAACAAAAAAATGCTTTGGGTACCGCCCGGTTTTGCGCACGGCTTTTATGTGACTTCAGAAACAGCAGACTTTCTCTACAAATGCACGGGAATTTACCACCCTCAAAGCGAAGTTACCCTCGCTTGGAATGACCCGACCGCGAATATCGATTGGCCGATACCCACGCACGAAACACCGTTGCTCTCTGGTAAAGATGGAGAAGGGAACAGCTTTGAAACTACGCCGCTGTTTGATTAGCCGCGCATTAGTTTATAAAAAATAGCTACTTAGGAAGCAGCGGCTGCCACCAAAGTTCATTAGCAAGATACCACTCAATAGTGCGTTTCAGACCAGTTTCAAAACTTTCCTGCGGCTCATACCCAAGTTCATTCATAATCTTGCTGGCATCGATTGCATAGCGCCAATCATGCCCAGCTCTATCTTCAACGAACTGAATCAAATCACTACAGCCTTTACCGTTGGCAGGCGGTGCGGCAGGAAAGCGCGCCGCCAGTGAACTGTCCTGCTCAAAGCGGGCATCCATTTGCTCGCACAACAGATTCACGATATCGAGATTGTTCCACTCATTATTGCCGCCAATATTATAGGTTTCGCCCACTACGCCGTTAAGCAGAACCAATTCAATTCCACGGCAGTGATCCTCTACATACAACCAATCGCGAATATTACTACCGTCACCGTACACCGGAAGCGGTCGACCACGTAAAATATTCGTCAGACAAAGCGGAATTAACTTTTCAGGAAAATGATACGGGCCGTAATTGTTTGAGCAGTTGCTTGTGGTCACCTGCAAGCCGAAGGTATGCAAATACGCGCGAACCAAATGATCAGATGCAGCCTTGCTTGCTGAATACGGTGAATTGGGTTCGTACTTTTGTTCTTCATGAAAACCCGGTGCATCGCTCTGCAAAGAACCGTAAACTTCATCAGTGGACACATGGTGAAAACGATGCTCTTGCACGCCACCACCTTCCAGCCAAATTGCCTTCGCAGCTTTCAGTAAGGTATGCGTGCCAACAATATTGGTCTCGATAAACGCATCTGGCCCGGTAATCGAACGATCAACGTGACTTTCTGCGGCGAAGTGTACAACAGTGTCTACACTGTGCTCCTGCAGCGTTTTTAGAACAACTTCGTAATCGCAGATATCGGCCTGCAAAAAACGGAAGTTAGCACTGTCTTTTAGTGAATTCAGGTTCGCCTTGTTGCCTGCATAAGTAAGGGCATCGAACGCTACTATTTTGTCCGCGGGATACTTCGCTGCCCAATGGTGAACGAAGTTGGCTCCAATAAAGCCCGCCGCACCGGTTACCAAAAGCGATCTAGCCATTTTGTAACCCCTTATAATCGTTAAGCATGGCGCGAAGCTGCGCACGCCAGTGAACACCTTCCAACTGAAAATCGGCCCATGTCTTTTCTTTGCTAAGGACACTGTAGGATGGGCGTTGCGCCGGCGTCGGATACTGCTCAGCCGGTATCGGCTTCACAGTGACCGCATTGTCCAGCAAACCCATACCGGTGGCCTCTTCATAAATGGCGACAGCAAAATCGTACCAGCTACAAACACCTGCATCGCTCCAGTGATAGGTACCCGAGAGGGAATCTTGCGCGGCCGCAGCCCATGCGGCCAGTGCGAGACTATTTGCCCACGTGGGTGTCCCCACCTGGTCAGCGACCACCGTCAGTGTATCGTTACTCCCCATTACCCGTAGCATCGTCTTCACAAAGTTGCCACCGAAGGCAGAATACACCCAGCCTGTGCGCAGAATTAGGGCAGAAGGTAGCGCTTCGCGCACTGCAAGTTCTCCATCCAGCTTGGTTTGCCCGTAAACGCCCAGCGGGCCTGTAGGCATTTCGGGGGTGTAAGGTACCGACGAACACCCGTCAAAAACAAAATCGGTAGAAATGTGTATCAGCCGCGCCTCAAACGTGGCGCAGGCTTGAGCGAGAATCCTCGGGCCAGCCACGTTACCCAATTCTGCTGCGGCATGCTCAGATTCAGCTTTATCGACTGCTGTGTAGGCGGCTGCATTGATAACTAGATCAGGCTTATGCGCCTCAAATACATCTACAACCGATTGCTCGTTAGCAATATCTAAATCAGATCTTGCTATGGCTACCCACTGAATATTCGCGGGAGCGGTACGCTGAAGTTCTTGGCCAAGCTGGCCACCGGCTCCAACGATTAGAACCTTGTTACTCATTTTTGCTCTCGTAATTTGTAGACTCTAGTGCTGCTGTGCTTAAGGGCACAGAACCAGCCAGACATCATATAACGCAGTGCTTCATCAGACCACAACGTTACTCTTCTTGAACAACTGCGCAACCGGAAGAGCTATGCGCTTAAAACTGCATCACAAAACCGCGCAAGCCAAGTGGCAAAACTACTCAAATTACCCAGTAGGGGCGCCAATGCGGCAGACTCAAATAGCAGACAGGCCTAAACTACCTAACAGACCGAACAACTGATGAGACAAACCCATCACGCAGCCGCCTGAAACACACCACCTGCAAGATTGCGCCCAACGCTTGGCGCAAGATTACCTGCCGCCCGGGTGGCAGCGGCGGCAAACCAGCCCGTTCACACAGGTAGACTCAAACGAATCGGATAAGCTCTACTTCAAGCTCTACCGCCCTATCAGCCCGCTAGCCTCATTACGCAACAAGCTTCGTGGTTCACCCGCGCTTCGTTCTATCAAAAACGGCAAGGCACTTGCCTATGCCGGGTTCAGTGCACCAGAAATCATTCACAGCGGAACAGTAGCTGGGATCGGTGAGTTCGTTTTCACAAAACGCATTGAGGCAGACAGCCTCGCGGCATGTTTGACAGTATCGACACTCGAACCCTCTACGCTGCGAAAAAAACGGCAACTACTGCAAGCGGTCGGTATCACTCTGGGGCGATTACACAACAGCGGCTTTGTGCATAGCAAATTGGCTGCCGATAATATACTGGTGAGCGATGCTGACGATCGCTTCGACATTATATTGATGAACAATGAAGACATGATAAGAAAAGAAACTCCGAGCGGCAGAGCGCTGGCGAAAGAGCTCAGTCGCCTGAACATCTCATTACCGGCAAGTGTTAGCAGAACCGACAGACTTAGGCTATTTGGAGCCTGGAGGAGGCAAATGCGCAGCTTAGAAGACGTAGAAGCCGCTATTCTCACTCGCGAAATCTACACCAGACGACTGCCGTGATGCCCATAGCGCGCCAGATGTTTTGCACGGATGGAATAAACAAAAGGCACCATCGTTTCTACAACCCGCTGCCGGGTGGCGCCTAGCACTTGTAAATAGCTTTCCAGAAACAGGTTAAACTGTTCTGCGTCAACGCCCATTTCTTCTGCATAGACAGTGAAACGCGCGATATCACGTGCCTGTCGAGCACTGTGTAGCTCCGCTTTGCAGACAGCGTCCAGATCTACCAGAGAAATGCCATTCCCGTCCCACAAAATGTTGTTCCACTTGCAGTCGCCATGCGCAAAGCCGGTGGTATGCAGATGACCCAACACATGGCCGGCGACCTGCAGTATTCGGCCCCCCTCCTCCTTGGATGGACCCTCACGCCAGACTTGCAACAGATTACCGTTACCCGGAATGGCCTCGCTCAGTAACACCATGCCCTCCGGCAAACGCAAAACACCGAGAGGTTCCGGCACGGAAACACCTTCTCGGCGCAAGTTACCCGCAGCACGATGACTATGAAGGGCGCGACCACGACCAATAGAGTAA
>JBGCFE010000075.1:0-5758 GCA_045106775.1 Halioglobus sp. | reverse complement strand
GCGAGTTCCCGAGAAAAAGTGGGAAAATTACCCCTTCGTAGCTAACCAATTGAGCCGCATGGTTAAAAGGCTTAAACTCGCCGACAAGTGGCCGCAGCGCCATATTCAGCAAACGAATATCTTTTCTAAACACCATGCCAGAGGCAAATACCCATGTCCCGCAAACATAATGCTAAGTTCTCATTGAAACCCCTGTACGCGCCAGTCTGTATGGCGATTACGACTCTGCTAGCCAGCCCTGCCAACGCGCAGTTGATGCTGGAAGAAGTTGTCGTTACCGCCCAAAAGCGGACTGAAAGCCTCGGCGACGTACCTATTTCTGTAAACGTGATTGGCGCGGCAAAACTGGCCAACTCCGGTATTACCAATCTTCAGGACATGTCTGATTTTGTCCCCAACCTGAGCATGAACCAGACTGGTATCGGCACCAACATCACCGTTCGCGGCATCAGCTCCGGTATCAACCCTGCGTTTGAGCAGTCTGTTGGTATGTACATGGATGATGTTTACTATGGTCGCGCGCAGCTATCGCGTGCGCCCTATCTGGATATCTCACGAGTAGAAGTACTTCGCGGGCCCCAGCCAATCCTCTTCGGCAAAAACGCAATTGCCGGTGCCATCAGTATGATCACCGAGCGCGCTGACACTGAAGAAGTCTCTGGCTTTGTGCAGGGCGATTACAACTTTGACCAGAACAGCAAAGATTTTCAGGGCGCTGTTAACGTACCCCTGACCGACAACTTCGCTGTACGTTTGGCCGGGCTTTCTCGTGAGGCTGATGGCTACTACAAAAACACGGACTTGGATCGCGACGAGCAGCAACTCGACGAGCAGGTACTGCGCGCAAACTTCCAGTGGGACGCACTGGACAACCTCTCGCTGAATTTAAAGATTGAGCAGTCTGAATACGACACTGAAGGCCGCTCACTGGAAATCATCAATCCAGTGGAAGTTGATGGCTCGCCTTCGTTTGCAACCGCAATCGCTGCGCTGACTGGCGGAAGCGTTATCCTTGATACCGAACAAGACTATAAGCGTCAGTCAAACGGTGACATCGAAGAAACTACGATGGACAACATCACATTCCGCGCTGCATGGGATCTGGAGCCATTCACAGTGGATGCGATCGTATCGCGCGTAGAGTATGACTACTTCCAGCAATGTGATTGCGACTTCATCAACGCTGTATTGATCGATACCGCAGGCTATGAAGACTTTGAACAGACCAGCTACGAGTTGCGCTTCACCTCACCCGGTGGCGAGACGATCGACTGGATCGCCGGCGTGTTCAAGCAAGAATACGACGTAAGCGTAAACGATATGACCATCGTGCCGGTTGGCAGCCTGTTAGGCGCCCTCAGCGCAGCGCTTCCGGGCACCGCGGCTCGCCGCGCTTATAGCACGGACAGCGAGCTGGCCTCGATCTTCGCGCAAGCTACCTGGAACATTAATGACACCATGCGTTTGACCGTCGGTGGCCGTTACACTGAAGAAGACAAGTCTGGCTCGCGCAGCATCGATATTGTCGACATTCAGGGTATTAGCCCAGTGCGCGATGTCTTGGGACAAGTCGCCAGCACAAACCCAGGTTTGGGCGCTGTTTACGCTGCAGGCTTCGGCATCGACAACGAACTGGTTAACCTAAGCGGTGGCACTGACTGTGGCGGCGCTTCAGACAGCCAGGGTCACAATCTGAACTGTGATCGCGACGAATCAAAATTCACTCCTGCAATCAACTTCCAGTGGGATGCCACGGCCGACATGATGGTCTACGCTTCTTACACCGAAGGCTTTAAAGCGGGCGGTTTCGACACTCGCGCCAACAACACCGGCTCATTCGAGTTCGAAGAAGAACTGGCCACCAGCTACGAAATCGGTACCAAGATGACAGCACTGGACGGCGCAGCTGAAATCAACGTAGCGATTTATCGCACTGAGTACGAAGATCTTCAGACTAGCCAGTTCGACGGTATTCTGGGCTTCAACGTCACTAACGCTGGCCAAGCAACCACACAGGGTGTAGAGATCGATGGCCGCTGGCAGGCTGCTGAGTCTTTGATGGTGACTTTCTCAGCCGGTTACCTGGACTTTGAGTTCGATGAGTTTCCAAACTCTCAGTGCTTCTTCGGCGAAACACCCAACGGTGGCCCACAGTTCCCGGGCCTGTGTAACCGTGAAGGTGAGCGTCGCGAGTTCACGCCTGAATTCACTGCCAACCTTGGTGGCGAGTACTACTTCGACGTAGGCAGCCAGATGGAAGGCACAGTGGGCTTGGATCTGATCTACTCAGACGAGTACTTTGTATCACCTACGCTTGATCCAAACCTGGAGCAAGAGTCTTACGTGAAGGTTAACGCTCGCGTAAGCCTGGCGTCTAACGAAGGCACGTGGGATGTATCGCTACTGCTTGAGAACATTACTGACGAAGAAGTA
This sequence comes from Halioglobus sp., assembly GCA_045106775.1. Lineage (GTDB taxonomy): Bacteria > Pseudomonadota > Gammaproteobacteria > Pseudomonadales > Halieaceae > Marimicrobium. The sequence continues at coordinate 3,325 of JBGCFE010000075.1, read as the reverse complement.
CTGACGTTCGGTAACCAAGCACCGGTATCAACCACACTGTCAGGTTCTTTCAACGAAGCAACTGGACAGCCCGGCGTAGCAACTGCCTACTACGGTTTCTACGGCGCACCGTTTAACGTTGCACTGCAGGCTCGCTACAACTTCTAAATCAGAAGCGCTTCTTTAGCAGCGCGAGTTGCTGCTTGAGATAGAAAGCCCGGCCTTTGTAGGTCGGGCTTTTTTTTGGCCTCGTAACGCGACTGAATGAAAAACGGTAGATTGCGGCTAGACTGCCTAATGTTTATCGGAGTGATACCAACGCGCCGGATGGAGAGCCGCTGATCAGTCGCTCCACGTGATTCGCTTGGTGATCAGCGGCTCTCCATCCAGCGCTTTGCAGCGCGGCATATCCGGATATCGTTAGCGCATCTGGCTACTCGAACTCTAAATCTCGCTAGCTCTAGTACCTGGCTTAGACGTTATTCACAACCAAGCGAATCACGTGGAGCGACTTGTGAATAACGTCTAAGTCAGGTACGAATTCCAGAGAACGGTCTAGCAGTTCAAAAAAGAAAAAATGTGCTGTTACCTACCGCCGAGCAACGTCATCCTGCAGCAAAAACCGCTGCACCTTCCCAAGCGGATTGCGCGGTAACGCTACAAACACTTCAACCCGCTCCGGCAACTTAAACTTCGCAAAGCCCTTATCAATAAGGTATTTCTGCAGCGACTCCAAAGACACCTCCAAGCCCGGCTCGGAAACCACCACGCAAGCGCAGATTTTTTCACCTAGGCGCTCATCTGAATACGCACACACCGCCGCCTCCGCGAAATCAGGATGGCCTTCTAAAGCAATATCAATTTCTTGCGGCGAAATTTTCATCCCACCGCGATTAATAATATCTTTGCAGCGTCCTACAATGCGGTAGTACTCACCATCCTCACCGCATAGCTCCACTAAATCGCCTGTGCGAAAGTAACCGTCATCTGAAAAAACATCAGCATTGTCATGGGCGTAGTAGCCATCAAATACGGTAGCGCCGCGTATTAACAACTCACCACTCACACCATTTTCAGTTATCACTCTTCGCGTCTCAACATCTGCGATCATGGTTTCAATCACTCCGCCCTGCTCGGGCAATGCAAACATGGCAGCGCGCACATCCGCGGCCGGCGCGGTTTCGGGCGTTGCAAATAATGATATGCCTTCGTTTGATCCGTAAAAATTAACAATCTCTTTTTGGTAATTGCGGCTAAACGTTTCGATCATCCAGGGCGCCAAAGGCGCTGAGCCAGAACCGATGCGCCGCAGTGCACTAAAATCAAACTGCTCCCACATGGCTGGTGTCTTCGCCAACTGGTTTAGCAATGCCGGTGGCGCAATAGTAAACGTCACTTTTTCATCCTGCATTTGCTGTAGAAAAAGTGGTGGGTCTAATGGATGATGCAATACAATCGCGCTGCCTAAAATTGCGGCGGGAAAAACGAAACCGCCAATAGACGCCATATTCACAAGGGGGAACGGGTTCAACAGCACATCGTCACTTAACATGCCGCCGGCTGTTGCGGTGCAACGCCCCGTTGCTAACCACATATTGTGAGAGCGCGGAACGCCCTTGGGTGTGCCGGTTGTTCCCGATGTCCAACAGATAGTTAAGATCGCGTTTGCATCATTCGCATAAGTAACCAAATCACCCGTGGGCGAATCGCTAAACAGATGTAGATCTTCGCCAAAGATAAGCACCGTGCCTTCGGGCAACGCTGATGAGGCCTTGTCAGCAAGCGGCTCTCCGCGCATCTGTGTAACGGTAAGCAACATATCTGTTTCTAAAGCCGCCGAAATAAGTCGCAACTCATGAATGCCGTAAGCAGTCGGCACGGGTGAAAGCACCGCGCCCAATTTACTCATGGCATAGTAAGTAACCAGCAGCTCAACAATGTTGGGTAACTGCACCATCACAATGTCACCGCTGGTGACGCCGCTCTGTTGCAAAGCTGCCGCAACGTTATCGCTAGCGTGATCTAACTCAGACCAGGTAAGCGCAAGCGGTAAATCGCCTGTTAACGACTCTCGGTTTGGTTGGTCTTTGCAGGCAAGGGCGTCTGGGCGCTCCGCGGCGTGCTGCGCCAACAAACCGTGCAAGGTTTGCTCACCCCAAAGGCCGCTTTCATTGAGCATTTCAATTCGGGCATTAGCGCTGGTTTTCATTTTCACCTCATTTTGATTAGGTAGGCTGTTTAACCGAATTCAGCAATTGGCTTTGTTCTACTACCGCCCGTTGATGATGCAATAAACAGCCGGCAGATTGAATCACCCAAACCAAGGCTTGGCCGGTATACTTTGGCGAAGCATTCTTCAGAGACAATGTAACCCATGAAATTCAGTGTCGTAACACCCTTATGGCAAGACAAACCCGCTAGCGAAAACATGGAAGTGGCACTGGCGGCAGACAAGCTGGGCTATGACCACCTTTGGATTGGCGAGATGGCAACTTTCGATGCCTTCGCATTCGCAACCGCTGTTGGCCTCCAAACGAAAAATCTCTCACTCACCATCGGTCCGCTGGCTGTTTCAGTACGCACCCCCACGACCATCGCGATGGGTGCAGCATCGGTGGCTGAGTTAACGGGAAAGCGAGTGGGCCTGGCCATTGGCGCCTCCAGTGTTGTCGTGGTTCAGGAGTGGCACGGCCGCGAGCGCAAACGCACTGCAAAACACCTTGCAGAGACCGCACAAATTTTGAAGCTATTGCTGGCGGGAGAAAAGGCGGCGTTTGCTGGCGACCTTGCCAGCTGTAAAGGGTACCGCCTGCGACTGGATGCGCCGCACTGCCCTTTGAGTATCGCGGCATTTGGGCCTGCTGCCGTAAAAGCCGCAGGCGGCTATGCAGATCAGATGTTGCTTAACATGGTAACGCCGCCAAGCCTGGCAAATCTGAAAGAGCAGCTGGCAGACAGCGCCAAAAAGGCAGGCAGGACAACCCCAAAAATTGCCGTATGGCTACCCGCCGCGGTGTCACCCAACCGCGAATCTATCGACCAGCTAAAACGCGGTATTGTCGGCTACCTGGCTGCCCCGGGTTATGGCGAAATGATGATGGAGGCAGGCTTTGGAGAACTGGTGAATTTTGCACGCAACCGCCCTCACCCCAAAGATCTGCTGGCCGCAATGCCCGATGAATTAATACAAGCCATTGGGCTGGTGGGAACGCCCGAGGAAATACAGGCCAGGGTAGACGCGTATGCAGCAGCAGGCGCGGATGAAATTTGCCTGGTGCCAGCGACGGCAGGCGACCCTAGCGGAGCTAATACACTGACAGCCCTACGGCGAGCGCCTCGCTGACAC
>JBGCFE010000074.1:0-10804 GCA_045106775.1 Halioglobus sp. | reverse complement strand
CGGCGTTCCGCTGGAAGTGATTTTTTTCATCAGCCTGCTCGATGGTTTCTGGGGCAAGTTCCTCCATGTCAGCCCAAAGTTAATGACGCGCGACTACGGCATCCTCGAGCGCTTTATGCAAACCCCGCGCTATCACCAAGTACATCACGCAAAAAATTTGCGCTACATGGATACCAACTACACCTCTATCACATTGTTCTGGGATTGGGTGATGGGCACATTGCAACCGCTGCGCGACGATGACCCCGCTACCTACGGTATTACCCGCGAGGTGAACTCAGAAAGCTGGTGGGATGTGCAGACAGGAGAAGTCAGAGCGCTCTGGCACGATGTCAGAGCAGCACCCGACATAAAGAGCAAGCTGCTTTACCTGTTTATGCCGCCGGGTTGGTCTCATACCGGCGATCACAAGATGGTAAGCACACTGCGGAAACGCCAAGCTGCTGCAGCCTGAACCTACTGCTTAAAAAAAGTCACCGTGAGATTCGGACCTCTAATCACTCGCTAGTACAAAAGTGTCAGGATTTTTTACAAACTACGGTGGTTGCACCAACATTGGTGACAGGCTTCTACCCTCTTGCCGGTATTTTCCATGGCTATTCAATCATTTAGGCCTTCGCGGAACGTTTTTTGCAAGTATTTCACTCAGAAGGCCGCAAACTCAGTCAGGAAGGCAGAGAAATGAAAAATAGCATTGTAGGAATAGCAATATCGAGCGCCCTGCTCCTTGGAGCCACTTCCGCGCACAGTCTCGTTATTCAGGGCGGTTCGCTGGATCAGACCAACGTCGGTTCCGAGGACACGTTTCTAAACTGGCAAGCAGGCCCCTTCACTGGTGGAAGCAATAACCCATCTGGCGAAGAGGCTTGGATCAACACCTTTTTGGATCCAGACACCAACTTCACCGTTAAAACTGAGAATGTGCAGATGTATGAAACCGATGGTATCGGTATTCGTGCATTTGAACTGGCTGCATCGCCCGCTTACTTCATAGTGAAAAACTCCAATTTCCGCGCGGCATTTCAAAACAATGCCGAGAGCGGTTTCGGCGTCATAAACGTAGATTATCTGGCGTCCCTGGGCGGTTTCAATCTGTCGGGCAGCGATCAGTTAATTATCAGCCATGTGACAGAATTCGGCACATTCCCCGACCCTGATCCGGACCCAGATCCCGATCCAGACCCAATGCCGGTTCCAGGCACACTTGCGCTGATTGGCATGGCATTGCTGGGCATGCGCAAGCGGTTAAAGCGCGCCTAATCAGGCACGCCCAAGCTCAACGACAAAAGAGCCCCCTGCATCTCAGCGATGCAGGGGGCTTTTGCTTTTTGCTTAACTGTGTCTTACTTGCTCAATGAATACCGAAGACAAACCACTACTACCGTTCAAAGAACTCATACGCGTTCGCTTTAGCGACATGGACGCACAAGGCCACCTCTACTTTGCCAACTACATGGTCTATGCCGACGAGGTACTAGGCTTTTACATGGAAGAGCTGGGCCTGGGCGCAATGAACCCACAGAAAGCACCCTGTCTTATCTTTACCGTGAACATACAGTGTGAGTACGCCAGTGAGATTGGCGCCAATGGCGACGTGCGTGTGGAAGTCGGCTACGCGCGGCTGGGCAACTCCAGCGCCGATGCCGTCTTTGCGCTGTACAACAATGCTAACGACGAACTTCTCGCCAAAGGTGGGCTGACACAGGTATTTGTCGATCCAGAAACGCGCAAATCGATGCCCATTCCACCGTTTTTTCGCCAAGGCATACTCGCAAAGCAACCGCAGTTGGCACAGAGCAACTAATCATGGAGCCCACCGCCCCGCCCCCTCTCCCATTGGATAACGTTTTACCGATTTTTTTTCTGTTGATATTTGCCTACGGCATTGCAGAGTTTCTGCTGGTGCATTTTCGAAAGAAACAAGCCAACCTTGGCGAGTACGGCATGTCGCTCAAGGGGCTGGGGGTCGGAATACTCGCAGGCGTTGTGATCACGGCAGCCTATGGGCCAGTTTCAAAAGTGTTATTTTCATTTGCCGGCGCGGCGGTGAGCCCACTAGACGCTGGCCTCGGCCCACTGGGCTGGATATACGGCTTTATCATCTATGAACTAGCGTACTGGCTACAGCATTGGCTCGCGCACAAAGTACGATTGATATGGTGCCTGCACTCGCCTCACCACGCACCCAACTCAATGAACATGTTTGTGGGCTTTAATCACTCGTTTTTAGAAACCATTTTCTACATGCCGTTTATGGTGGGCTTTATTCCCGCAATACTGGGCGTAGACCCGATAGTCATAGCCGTGTTCACGTTTGTCGATATTATCTGGGGCAACATTTTGCACATCAGCGACCGGGTTGTGACGAGGCGCTGGGGCATTCTGGAAAAATTCATGCAAACGCCCTCCTACCATCGCGTGCACCATGCACAGAACGTTCGCTATATGGATACCAACTACAATTCAATTACGCTACTTGGCGACTGGCTGATGGGCACATTACAAAAACTCGACGACAAAGAGCCTGTGCGCTTCGGTATTACGCGCGACGTTAACAGTGCGAGCTTCTGGGATGTGCACTTCGGGGAATTTGTGCTGCTTTGGCGTGATGTTCGTGCCGCGCCATCCGTTAGTGCAGCGTTTGGTTACCTCTTTCATGCGCCCGGATGGCAGCCAGAGGGTGAACTGAAAACGGCTGCGGCGCTAAAGGCACAGCTAACCCAATAGCTCAACTGTCCAATAGCTCGGGGTTTCTAGCCATCAGCGTGGAGCACTTGATACTAAACACCACCTGCTCGTTCTGATTAATGAGCTGGGATGCGTAAACCACAATCCCACAATCTGGCCTGCTCTTTGAGATACGCGCTGCGTCGGTTGTGGTCACACAGCGTAAGGTATCGCCGGCATACACAGGCGCCAGCATACGCATTTCATCAAATCCCAGGCTGGCAATGGCCTGCATGGCTCTACCGTTTTCCCACTGCGGGCTGGATATCGAATACATCGAGAAGATATGCGCTGAGCAGGCGGTTAACCCGCCGAACACGGACGCCTTTGCAGCCGCCTCATCAATATGCCAGGGCTGCGGATCCCATTGTCTGGCAAACGCAATCACATCTTCAGCCATCACCTCGAGCGAACCGCAGTTAACGGATTCACCGACGTTATGATCTTCAAAATAAAACGGTTCGCTCACGCTGTGGCTCCTACCTTTTTGGGAATCACTACCTATCGAATTTCGGGCAGTGTTTAGCGTCTAAATGCCCCGCCTGAACCATCCACCGCAAGGTATCGGCAAAGGTCTCTTCCAGCGGGCGCAAAGAAACGCCGTACTCATTCAGCAACGGCGTGTTCTCAATCTTTGGCCATAGGGTAGCGTAGCGCATTGTTTCGGCAGAAATCGGCGAATCAACGGTTTTAAACTTGCGCAGTACATCAATGCCCCGACCGACCAAACGCAGCTTCCAACCCTTAGCGGGAATACGCTGCAGATGCGCGCCCGATACCGCTTCAATCGTATCAGCCTGCTCTGTCCACGTGGCGAACACGCCGGGCACCAGCAGCCTACCGGCTCCACCGCGCTCTACCAAACCACAGGCAAGCGCTGCGAGATCACGCACATCAATGTACTGCATGCCGCCATCGCCAAAAATTCGAAAACCGTTTTCAACACGGTGCTTTATCGCTTTGCAAGAATCTGAAAAGCCAGGGTCATCTGGGCCCACCACGCCGCCAGGGTAGAGAATCGCAATAGGCGCACCCTGTTTTTGTAGTGCACGCAGATAATGCTCTGCCTCAACCTTACTCTGCCCATAGGGCATGCTAGAGGGAACGGGCGGCGCATCCGGCGTAACCTTGCTGCCGTCAGGGTCAAAAATCGCCGTAATGCTCGATACACAAACAATGCTTGAAACGCCCTTCGCTAGCGCCGTGTCGACAATGTTTTTAACACCGCCAACATTGACTGCAAACAGCTGCTCAATTGAATCAATCTGCATGGGCGTGCCCGCGGCTGCATGCACAACGGCCTCGCACCCGGCCACAGCGTTTGCAATGCTCTGCACATCGGTAACATCACCTTCAAAAAAGGTGGGCGAGCGCTGTTCAGCAGAAAAGATTGCAGAGGCCTTGTCGACATTCCTGACCAGCGCCTGCACGGTGTGTCCCGCTGCCAACAACTGGCGGCACACATGCGACCCCACAAACCCGGTGCTACCGGTAACCATCACCTTCACCGCAGCGAACTCGGAGACGGCAACAATCTGCGTGGCATCACGTGCTAATCTTCAACAGTGATTACCCGGTTAGGGCAATACTGCGCGGCAGCTTCGACCTTGGCGCGCAGTGATTCGGCAGGCGTTTCCACCAACACATTTACCTGCGGATAAGTGCCGCCCTGCTCTATCACTTCAAATACTTCAGGGCACTCTTCCATACACACGCTGTGGCCCTGACAAAGTTCTAAATCAATTTTGATTTTCACTTGGAGCGCCTTATTAAACGGCACGCCGCTTGTAACGCAGCACACAAGGATCTTTTGGGCGAATCGTCATATTGGATACTTCGTCAACATAGTCTTCTTCCGGACCAACTAACTCAAACTCATAACGGCGCAACAATGCACTGAAAATAGCTTTGAGCTGCAGTAACGCAAAAGCGTTGCCCGCGCACTTATGCCGCCCGCCACCAAACGGGATGTAGGCAAACATTTGCTCTGGCTCGGTTCGGTGTGGGTTAAAGGTCAACGGATCAGGAAAATACTCAGGGTCCATATGGCTTTCGTAAATTGACACTGCAACCGTCTTACCTTTTTCGAGTAAAAACCCGTTGTACTCTACGTCTTCCATCACGCGACGCATCAACACCACTAACGGGGGATGTAGCCGCAGCACTTCATTGAGAAACGATTCCAGCTTGGGTATCTCGCGCATAGACGCGTGACTAATCTCGGCGCCATCACGATAGATCTCATCGAGCTCGGCGACCAACTCCGCTGCATACTGCGGATGCTTGGCAACCTCCAGCAGGGTTTCTGCACCCGCGCCGGAGCTGGTGTGATGCCCGGCGAACATCGTGGCAATAATAAGCCCTGTGAGCTCGGTATCCGTTAGGTGGCTACCGTCGTCGTAGGTGCCTCTCATAAAAGTTTCCAATGCATCGCCATATTCTTTGCCAGAATCGCGCCGCTCAGCTACCAGCTCACTCACTATCTCCTCTAAGCGCTCGCGCGCTTTGTCGCGTGCTTCGAACAATGGCTGCTGCATGTAGGGGTCGACAAAGCTGATTGCCTGCACGCCAGCCTGCAGATCTTTATAAAGACTGAAAAACTCCTCTGTCATGCTGTAACGGAACTCTTTGCCCAGCAAACAGTGTGTTGCCGTATGCATCGTCAGCTCGTGAAACGCATGCAGCAGCTCTACTTCACCCTCATCGCCCCAATCGGCGATCCACTCTTCCACCTCGGCAGCGATCACAGGCGCGTACTGTTTCATATTTTGGTAACGCAGCGCATCTACCTGAATTTTCAGCTGGGTTTTACAGCGCTCCGCCGTGGCATCAAAAATAACGCCGGGGCCAAACACCGGCACCATTACCTGATACGCCTCGGCCTGGCTGAACACTTCATCGGCGGTGCGAAAGAACACTTCCTGCGCAGCGGGGCCACTCATGAGAATGGTTTCCTGGCCACCGAAATCAAACTCTGCCAACTCACCACACTCTGCGTGCGCTCGAGAGAGGAAGGTGCAAAAATTTTCCGAGAACTCAGGCAGGTGCCCACCTTCGGCCAATGCACCACTGACTTTAGGTGGCGTTTTCAACGACGCTGACGCGGCTTCACTCATGTGCTTTCCTTAAACCTGATCGGTAGACATTACGGGCATTTCCTTCAATACACCGGTTTCCACGCATTCTTTGATGAGATTGGTGATGTTGGTGTAGTCGTACATGTCCAGCTGCTCAGACCACAGATAATTGCCGCCATACTTAAACCAGGAGGCGCCAATGACCTTCATTTCAGAACCATCTTCGCGCTTGGGTGCACCCGGCGGTACTTGCCACCAGGTAACGAACGCTTCACCGCGTGTCTCGTCTATGACGATTTTGTCGTAGGGGTAAGTCCAACCCTGGTAGGGATCCATTGCTGCCCCAACACAGGTTTCGCGCACTGTCTCGCGATCATTAAATTCATACTTACCGTTGGGCGTATCCCAGCCGTAGGTAACATCTTCGGTGTAAAAATCAGCCAGACAACGCCAATTACCGTCGCGCTCTGCTTTATCGTTGACAGCCAGCCAACGCTTCATCATCTCTTCCATTTCTTCTCGGCTGTACTGCGAGGCGGTTTGTGACATAGGATTCACCTTGAATTTATCGAGCAGGACGCTCAAGATACCGAAAGCTTTTTATAGCTTCAACTATTTTCGGGAACGAATGCCTTGGCAACAGAAAAAACACCCAAACGTGAAGTCACTCGCGGCCGAGTCATTAAGGCAGCCATCGACTCCATCTACCGTGATGGCTTTAACGCGGCTCACACTAACCGCATTGCCGAAGAAGCCGGTGTGTCCTGGGGAGTGTTGCAGTATCACTTTGGTGACAAAGACGGCTTACTGCAGGCAGTGCTAGATCATATTTTTGAAGGCTTCATCGCCTCTCTCTCGCAGGCGAAACTGGAAGGCAGTGACACCCACGAACGGGTGAAGCAACTCATTGACGCGATTTGGCCTTTGTTTAGCAAAAAGGAGTATCGCGTTAGCATCGCCATACTGCGCAACGCGGGCAAAGACGAAAGCTCCAAAATCAACGGGCAAAACCAGGTAAAGGCGTGGGCCGCCACCATGTCGCGTTTATGGGACGAGCTGTTGCCTGAGGGCATAGCGGGAACCAAGCAGAGCGAAACGGCTCGCCATTTGTTGTTTGCAGGCTTAAGAGGCCTCGCCGACGACATTAACCCCAGAGCTCGCTTAACCAAAAGTTCGTGGCAAGATGAGCGCGAAGCGCTTGGCGATGCAATTGCCAATCTACTCACCAGCAAGCATCAGTAAACCCCAGGGATGTCCTTCGCTAGGATGTCACTGCTCCACCACCGTTAACTTGCCAGAGTTGTTGGTGGTTAGGGCCGTACCAGCTTTTGTTTCCACGGTGACCAACCCCGTTTGTATGGGTTGACTCCATCGCACCACGAGCGTGTGGTCGGTTCTTTGACGTATTTCTGCCTGCACTCCGTTCAAACTGACGGTCTCTCCAAGCCAACCCAAATAGGCGCCAGATATGGTGATGTCCGTCGTGGCTGGATCACTGAATAAAGTATCAGGCTGTACGTCGCTTACTCTCAGATTCACACTGTTTGGAATGCAGCTTGGCGTGGTGCTGCTGCCGCTAACAACGCCATTGTTCACAGTGAAGATAGACCCCATGTTGGCGAAGCTGGGATTGGGCGGGAGCCGCAAAATCAATTTCTCGGCTGTGCTACCAGGCATAATTTGGGCGCCCGGTGTGGCATTGTTGGCGGAAAAACCCAAGCCTGCACTTGGGTTGATGCCGCCGGATGCGGGGAGCAACAGGTTTTCGCCATGTAGCTCAATATCCACGCCTGGGAAAACCGGGTTCGGGTAGCCCTGGTAGCTGGGGGCTCCCGGCGTAGAGCAAGACGTTATTTTGGGTTTTCCCACCACGTGAACCGGGATCTCGTTGGTTCCATATTTAAAGATAAAACCATTGCCGTTGTTTGCACCAGCGACGAAGCTGGGGGATGCGGCGTCTATGCCAAAATTTGCGCTTATATTCAGCGCTCCTAGCGATTGGAAGTTGATAGTGCTAGCTGTTCGCAGAGTTGTAGCGTTCGTTTTCTGCAGTGCGTGTTGCGTTCCGCCCTGCGGGTAGTGCACCTCCATTTTCGCAAAATCAAAACCACCACCATTCGTCGTTAAGGTAATGGGTTCATTGTAATGCAGGTACTTTGCGCCCGAAGGATGGCTGCCATAGTTACTCACAACGGCAGCAAGATCAGGGTTGAGGGTGGGATAAACATAGATTTCAGATGTATCTGAGTGTGAGCCAGCGGCGATTTTTACCGTATGCGGCCCAAGCGCCAATCCTTGCGGCACTTGAATCTGATAGCGGCGTGCAATTGAAGACATGTTCTGCCCCGACACGCCAAGCACCTGGTTCGCTTCTACCAACGTAATCGTCACTGCATTTTCAAGCTCAGTGGGTACGGGCGGCGTAAGCTGAAACTCAACGGTATCGCCGGCTTTCACGGCCACGTTACCGGAACTTTTAGTTACCGTGAACGCCTGTATCACCGGAGCTGGTGAACTTGAGCCTGCTCCGCCAGACGCACTTTGCCCAGACGATTTGACCAGCAGTGGAACCGTGTAAGGAGGCGCCCCACTTGCGCTTCCTAAGGGCACTTGCAGGATGTAGCTGCCAGGTGCAATGCCGGCAACCGCCTGCAATGACAGGGATAACTTCTGACTATTCTTAGTGACGCGTTTTATCATTTTGTTGGGGCTAACCGCCCGGCCCACTTTGCCAAGCAGAGCATTTCTGCGATCTGGAATGACAGTAATGGGGCCCACCTTATCGAGGTTGCTGCCACTCATTGTGACTTGAGCCGCTTTCGCTCCTGCATACAGCGTCGGCCTGGCTGGAGACACAGCCGCAACCTTTGGGGTCACCGATTGAGTTGTTCCGATCGCGGGGAGTTTTCCGGCAAGCGCAGCGCGCATAGCAGCTGCAGTCACTACTTCTACTGGCATGCTGTAGGGTCGCCCGCCGGTCTGAATCTCTAGCGTGTAGTTACCCAATGCGCGGCTGGAGGCGCCAAGAGACACCGAGACCTTGCCGCGGCTCTTTGTAAGCTTTGCGCTGACATCTCTGGTACGCGCATTTTTACGCCTGGCACTGACGCTCTTTATCTGTTCTAACTGCGTGCCGTGCAGAGTAACAACGCTATTTTTGCCGGGAAAAAGCACTATTCGATCGGGTGTGGTATGGGTAATTTTGGCCGCACCCAGCGAGCCGTTGGCAAACACCGTCATCAGCGTTGCCAAGGTTAGCGCGTAAAATTTACCGGGTGCTGCAGTGTGGATACATTTCATAGCCAATACCAGTTGGGGCGAGCGAGGTGCTTTTCTTCCATGATGGGCGCAGGGCCAACGGCGTTTAATCCCCAATATTGGGGATGATAGGAAGTCGACGGGCTGTTCATTACGCGAGAACTCTAGGAGAATCGGCGCTGCCCAACACACAAGTACGCCCGACACAGGCTAGAGGCCCCTTGTCTATGAACCCTACCGCGAGAACGCTGGCACTCATCGCCGCCACTGCAATGCTGATTTTTAGTGCGTGGATGTACCTGCGCACTGGGGATTGGGTTGCGCTGGTGTTTATTGCCGGCAGTCTGGGTTACATCGCGCTTTTTGTTTCCACCAGGCTGTCTGACAAAGACTAGCTAGCATTGCATTCCTCTTTTTTCGTTTCGCATCACGACTGGCCAGCGAGCAGTAACGCACTCAACTGCGCGGTACCCATTGGCTGCGCATCATCGGCGGTATGATCCATAGCGCACAACACCGCCTGCTCGTTTTCACTGAAGGTACCCATATACCCGCCACTGCCCCAATACATCCTTCCGCTCACACCTGCCATGTCGACACTGGCAAGCGCAGCATACAGCGATGCAACGTAATCAGGACTTGCAGGGTTCAATGCGCTCGCCCGGCGTTCGTCAGACAACGAACCGCGGCGGTGCAACCGTTCTATTTGCGCGACAAAATCGTCACCCGTAGAAAGCCGTGTCTTGGCACCCGGGCACACCACATTCACATCAACGCCTTTCTCGGCTAGATCATTGGCCATTGCCAGGCTCAAACTGTTAGTGCCGCCTTTACTGGCTGCGTAACCGGTGCCACCGTACAAGCCTAGAAACGCGTGCGAGCTGGTGTTAATAATAGCGCCATACCCTTGCCTGGCCATCAGCGGCGCTGCGTTGCGGCAGGTGTTGAAAGTGCCGGTTAGATGCACATCAATCAGCTCCTGCCAATCGCCAGAATCAATATCAAGTATCGATGTGCCGGCTGGCTCCGCGATGCCCGCGCAGTTTATTAGTACATCGATGCCACCGTAGTAATCCACGCAGGTGCTGATTAGTGCCTCAGCGTAACCGAATTCACCCACAGAACCCGCACTTACCACAAACTCACCCTGAATATCCTCGTGCAACGCAGAGGCAGTTTCGGCAAGAGCACGCTCATCGCGCCCATTAATAACGACACGCGCACCCTCGGCCAGCACCCGCTGCGCAACAGCGCGCCCGATACCTCGACTCGCGCCCGTTATCACAATCCTCCGCCCTGCTAACGCCTCAGACACCTCGCTCTTACTCTCCTTTTACCCGCAATAAATCCTTTGCGGCAGACACCCAGTTTCATAGTTTGAACTATGCAAATTTGTGGGCCTTGCCGCCCTATGCCAGACTAGCGACAAACCGCAGCAGGAGACAAGCGTGAAATTCTGGCAATCACTGGCGTTCGTAGAAATGGAGCAAATGGTAGAGCTCGCTCAGTTTTGCGAAGCGTTGGGCTTCCATGGTGTGTCGTATGGCGATCACCTGATCACCACCAAAGAGCAAGTAGACGAGTATCTCTATCAAGACAGTGGCAACGTCATGTGGAACCCCGACACACATTGGCCAGACCCCTGGGTTCTCACTGCTGCGTTGGCGCAGGCAACCACCACGCTTAACTTTCTCTCGACAATTTATATTCTGCCACTGCGCGACCCGCTAAGTGCAGCAAAG
>JBGCFE010000073.1:0-11694 GCA_045106775.1 Halioglobus sp. | reverse complement strand
ATGGGTTCTGGCGTCGGCAAGGTGTTAGAAATGAAAGACAAACTCCTTCCTGGGAGGTAACGCTATGGAAGCAGAGTTATTAAACACGCTGATGCTCTCTCGCGTTCAGTTCGCGTTGAACATCAGCTTCCATATCCTGTTCCCTACGATCACCATCGCGTTGGGCTGGTTTCTATTCTATTTCAAGCTTAGGCATGATTTGTCCGGCCACCCGGTCTGGATGCGAACCTACCGCTTTTGGGTAAAGATTTTTGCGCTCACCTTTGCCATTGGTGTGGTCAGCGGTATCACAATGTCCTTTCAGTTTGGCACGAACTGGCCAGGTTATATGGAACGCGTGGGAAACATAGCTGGGCCTTTACTCGGCTATGAAGTGCTAACCGCCTTTTTTCTCGAAGCAACGTTTTTGGGCGTTATGTTGTTTGGGCAAAACCGCGTGCCCAGTTGGGCTCATACAGCGGCTACATTTTTAGTGGCTGCGGGCACAACGCTTTCTGCCTTTTGGATTCTCGCGCTGAATTCCTGGATGCATACGCCCGCTGGACATGTCATGGAAAACGGCGTTGCCTTTGCGCAAAGCTGGTGGGAGATTGTGTTTAACCCGTCTTTCCCCTATCGATTCACCCACACTTTGCTTGCATCGGGGCTGACAGCTGCATTTTTCATCTCGGGTATCTCGGCGTATCGCATTTTTCGTGGCGATACCAAGCGCGCACCCTGGGTTGCTCTCAAAACGGGTTTGAGTGTGGCAGCCGTGCTGATCCCGCTGCAGATATTGGCCGGTGATCTGCACGGATTGAACACGCTAGAGCATCAACCGCAGAAAATTGCTGCAATGGAAGCAAATTGGGAGACGCAGCGCAGTGTGCCGCTGGTTCTGTTTGCGTTGCCAGATGAAGAAACGCGCACTAATCGCTTCGAAATAGCCATACCGTCTTTGGCTAGCTTAATACTCACCCACGAGTTGAACGGCGAAGTGCCCGGGCTGAATGACTACATAGGTGAGCATCCGCCGGTCAAGCCACTGTTTTTTGGCTTTCGCTTGATGGTTGGAATGGGTCTTCTTATGCTTTTGGTAAGTTGGCTGTCAGTGTTTTTCATCGTGCGTCGTGAGCGCGTGCCACGGCCTCTGTTAGCCGCTGTTATTGGAATGACTTTCTCGGGTTGGATAGCCACATTGGCGGGTTGGTATGTTACCGAAATTGGTCGGCAACCCTGGTTAGTCACTGGCGTTCTCAAGACGAGTGAGGCGGTAACAACGGTGCCTTCATCTCAGGTTGGTTTGTCGTTGGCTTTGTATGCCATCACTTACCTGATTCTCATTATTGCGTATGTACATACTGTGTTTTACATGGCCGGAAAGTCTGTCACGGTAGATGAATATGAGACCAGTGCCACGGTCAACTTCAGTGTCAGCCCGGCTTCCGGTGTCGGTGAGACAGTAAGAGGTAATGGGTGATGATAGAAAATCTTGATGCCAACCAGCTGTCGTATGTTTTTCTTGCGCTGATGGGTCTTGCGGTGTTGGTTTACGCTGTACTGGATGGGTTTGATCTGGGCGTGGGAATTTTGCTTCCATTAGAGCAGTCAGAATCTGGTGCCTCTGCCCGCAATCGTATGATTGCTTCAATAGGGCCGTTCTGGGATGCGAACGAAACATGGCTGGTTCTAGCAGTGGGATTGCTGTTAATTGCATTTCCTGCGGCGTACAGCCTCGTGTTGCGCGAGTTATATTTACCCGCAGTTCTGCTGCTCCTGGGTTTGATTATGCGTGGAGTCGCATTTGATTTTCGGGCGAAAGCGATTACCAGCTTCCGCCCTCTTTGGGATTACGCCTTCAAATTTGGCTCGTTACTAACGGCAATGATGCTTGGCTACATGCTTGGACGTTATGTGTTGGGTTTTGAGCAGTCGGTAGCTGCTCAGGGTTTTGCAGTGCTCTCCAGCCTTTGCGTTACCGCAGCATTTTCTTTCATTGGCGGTAGTTGGCTGGTGATGAAAACGTCGGGCGATTTGCAAGTGCGTGCGGCATGGTGGGCTCGCAGGTCGTTGTGGCTAACGGCGCTTGGTATTGTTAGCGTGAGTATAGCGAACCTTGCGCTAAGTGATTCCATTGCACAGCGCTGGTTTGGATTGCCTCAGGCGCTGCTTTTTGCGCCAATACCAGTGGTCAGCACTGCGCTGATAGTGTGGGTAGATAGTTTGTTGAAGCGTGTTCCGCAGCGCGGCGACGTAGGATGCAGTAAACCCTTTTACAGCGCTGTTGCCATTTTCATTCTCGCATTTGCCGGTTTAGGTCTTAGCCATTTCCCTTATGTAGTGCCGGGGTTAATGGTCGCTACCGACGTGGCAAGCGCGCCGAGTTCGTTACGGTTTGTGCTTTACGGTACAGTGATTGTGTTGCCGGTAATCATTCTTTACACCGCATTTTCTTACCGTGTGTTTTGGGGTAAGACTACTGAACTGCGTTACTACTAGCGAATTTCGATAATCTCGAACCCTTGCTCTGCCGTACGCCATTGCATTTTCAGATCGTAGATGCGGCCATCGATGGAAATGTTTTCAACTGAAATTTCATCCCCTGCGGCTGTTACGGTGGCGTTGTTGGCATTCACTATTGCACCGGGGGCGATAAATGTTTTGTCAAAGCCCACTACAGTAAATGTTGAAGAGCTGTCTTTTTGGGCGCCCAGTATTGAGTAGGCTCTTGCCGTTATCGTGTGTTCACCCGGTAGCAAGTTGGAATATCCATACGCCAGGGAGAAGCCGGAGGAAATCGAATTAGTGATGGAAGGGAATGCTGCAGCAACGTCTGGACGGTTGCCGCCGTAGGGTGCTTCAAAGGCAAACGCACCATCGATAAAAATTTCTACGCGGTCGATACCATCTGGCGAAATGGCCCAACCGCGCAGGTTGCCAACGCCGCCGTGTATTTCGCTGGCTATCGGTTCTTCCAGTGTGATTGTAATGTTGGTAATGATCGGGTCTTCATTGGCGGCGAAGCTGAAGTCATCAACAACAGTATTGCCGCCGGTGGCGCTTTCGAATTCAACTCTGGCAATGCGTGATTGGCCTCCGCCGCGCGTGACGATGATGTTGTTGAAGTCTTGCGTACCTGCGCCTTCTCTCAGCAATATATTACTGGTGTCGTAAACGCGAAACGTACTGGCTTGCGTGTTTGCAGTATCGCGAACCCAGAAATCAACCTGATCGGCGGGTGAGTCCAGTGTCACGACAGAGGTTCCTGCGTTGTTCAATTGCCAAGAGTGAGAGCCGGTTTTGGAGCCGCTCACGGCTTGTGCCTGACCGCCTGTGAACGTAGCCGTCAGAGGTGCTTCACCCACAGAAAAGGTGCCAGCCCCTTCATCTTCGAAGCTGGTAAAGAAAAATTCCAGATGCGCCTGCGCTGGCATTGTCAGCGATGCCAGCAGTGTAAAGATCGCCGATAGATGAAAGATGTTGAATTGCATGGTTAACCTCTGCGTTCGTGCATCGATAGTATAGCTCAACGTTGTGGAGCAAGGCGGGCTATCAGAGCGCCATTTGTGGTGCCTTGCACTAGTAGGCTGAACAACACCACGCCAAACACCATCGATTGCACTGTATACCAGTAGGGGAGTTCGGTCGGAAGTGCCAGTACCAGGGCAACCGCGATAGCGCCGCGCAGGCCTCCCCAAAAGAGTAGTACTTGCCAGGCAAATGATATTCGGCGCTTGAAGGGTTGAGTGATGACGCCGCAGACCAGTACCGACGTAGCTCGCCCCACTAGAGCAGCAGCAATCGCGATCAGCATTGCCAACCACTGATCAACAAACATATCGAGCGTAATGACCAGCCCCATGAGTACAAACAGAACACTGTTAAATATTTCGCCCAACCATTCCCAGGTCACGTCGATCACATGAATTTCTTCGCTGTTTTGTCGTGATACCTGATAGCGGACGATCAAGGCGGCCACCATTACCGCGAGAATGCCCGATACATGCAGGAGATGCTCTGCAACGTAAAAGCTACTGAAGGCGACAAACAACACAACCAGAGGGCCCGTAGACGCACGGCCCAGCACTTTAGCCATGAGCGAACCGCCGAACCCCAGTATGCCGCCCACCGCAATGCCGCCAAAAAAGGTGAGGGCAAATAGCGCGGCCGGCCCGAGCCCATCAGGGTCGCTAGAGTGTGTAGCAAGCCCCAGTATGAGCGTAAAGAGAACGACCGCACTGGCGTCATTAAACAGGCTCTCGCCCTCAAACAGCGTGGTCAAATCATCTGGAGCATTGTTTTCTTTCAGTTGCGTGATGACCGATATCGGATCTGTTGCTGCCAAAATTGCCCCGCCGATGAGCGCAGCGGCCCAGGGAAAGCCTGTTGCGTGATCGATGCCGCGTAGCAGGATAAACGCAGTGACAAAGGTGCTAATGAGAATGCCAGCAGTTGCCAGCAAAATAATTGCCGGCAGCCATCGTTTCAGCAAACGCGGCTTCAGGTTCCAGGCTGCTTCAAATATCAGTACGGGCAAGATGACAAAGAAAACGAGATCCTGCAGGTTTTCAGCGCGAATGCCGGTGTCGTAACCCACGGCTTCAATACCCAGCCCCGCAAGGAAGCCGCACACCACGCAAGCGAGGGTCAGCTCCAACTTAATCAGCCGATGAACGAGCAGGCCGATAACGGCGATGCTAATGATGAAGAGTATTTGCCCGATAAGGGTAATAGCCATGTTGGTATTATTCTCCGTGTCCTATCGTGCAATTAGGAGCCAATGAAGCCGGCCAGCTAGCAATGATAGCGGCTTGCGCTAGTTGAAAGACAGGGCTTTGAATAGCATTGTGGCAGATGGTTCCGCGGTAGCGAGAATTAACGCATTCTTAGTGGTGATGTTATCTCTGGCTGAAAAGCGCGAGCGCATTGTTACGCAATATTGCGTCTCGAATAGGTTTACGGTTTGGCTGTGCAGTGGTAATCAACACTTTCGCTAGCGACATTCCGATATGGTAAAACGGCCAGTCGGTGCCAAACAGCATTCGCTCGCCGCCTGTTCGATTAATCATGGTTTCTAAATTGGTAACGCTCTGGCCGTGAATGCCCAGCCACGCATTGTCATAGGCGACGGCGAGTTCTAACATCGCATTGAAATCACGAGCGCCTGAATGCCCAAGAATGAATTGTAGTTTGGGGAAGCTGGCCACTGCCGCTTCGTAGTGCCGTGGCATGGCATAAGGGTGAGAAGACTGTGGCTCAATGCCGGCGCGGCCGCCATGAAAGAAAATGGCAACGCCTAGATCCTGAGCAACTTCATACAACGACATCACTTTTGGGTCGTCGGGGTAAAACCGTTGCACCGTTGGATGAAGTTTAAATATTTTCGCACCGGCGGCCGCCTGCGCTTTCAGCTCGGCAATGGCGTTATCACTTTCAGGATGTATTGAGCCGCCAACTACAAGCCGTTTTTGTGCGCCGGCACTGTTCACCGACTCGTTCCACTGCTCGGTAAGATCATCACCTATCCATATGCCAAGCTTGATGGGCAGCAGCACTGCTTGCTCCATCCGCATGGTGTCCATTTCGCGCAACAGGTTTGGAATCGTTTGTGTGGCGGCAAACTCGCTGCCGAACAACCCTTGATCTCGAATTTGCTTTTGCAGTTCGTTTTCCATTTCCAGTGTGAAATTACCGTTGGCGTAAATATCCAGATCTAATTCGCAACCCGGGGTAGAGCCATCACAATCCAGTAGGTGTTTTACCCGCGGGGTAGCCTGGTTCAAATCAATCTTTGGGCTGAACAGAACAGACATACCCAGGTGACAGTGGATATCGATGCCCATCGGAAGGGTGTCGTCGATGCACACTAGCTGGCCTGTGCTGTCCAGCTCAAACCAGGGCAGCTCTGCCAGGCCACGGTAGCCTTGATAGCGATGCATGCCGTGAGGCCCTTTGCCTGCCGTTTTAGCCTCCTCGTCACGCTGACGTTTCAGTAGATCGATGTCAGCCTGGTTATAGCGTTCATCCGATGGCCCAGCCCCGCAGCCGGGCAAGGTGATAGCGGTGGCGGAGGCGGCCAATAGCGAGAGTAGGTGTCTGCGTTTTAGTGCGCGTTCCGGCGTTGCATTGGGCATTGGGGTTTCCAGCGTGAGGGTGAATTCTTAGCGTTATGTGTTGATGCTAGGCTAGATGAAGCGATTTGTCATACACAGCCTAGATAGTCCACAATCTAGGGCGGACGCAGCAACTGCAACTATAGAGATAAACAACAGGTGGTAATGCTTCATGAGTAGTCAGGATATCTACGTGCTGGGCGGTAGCCAGACGGATTTTGCCCGAAACTGGGCGCGCGAAGGCCGCGAACTGTATGACATGTTTGAGGAGGCCCTACGTGAAGCGGTAGTAAATGCAGATATAGAACCTGAGCAAATTGAAGTGGGCCATGTCGGTAACTTTGTCGGTGATTTGTTTGCCGGCCAGGGGCTGATTGGTGGTTTTTTTGGTCAGGTATTCCCTGAGCTTTCGATGCTCCCGACCTCGCGCCACGAGGCTGCCTGTGCATCAGGGTCAATCGCTATCATGAGCGCCATGCGTGATATAGAGGCAGGGCACTACGATGTTGCTTGCGTTCTTGGGCTGGAGCTCATGCGTAACGTGGACGGTAAAACCGGTGCCGCGCATCTAGGTGCAGCTACGTGGCGGGGCCACGAGGCGAATCCTGAAGACTGCGATTTTCCCTGGCCGCATATGTTCGACAAGCTAACGCAAGAGTACGATCGTCGGTATGGTATTCGCGCCGATCACCTGAACACCATTGCAGAGATTAATTTTGCCAACGGCAGAGACAACCCCAGAGCACAAACCCGTAGTTGGGAGTTCCCTGAAGGTGCATTCACCTGCGACGATAAGTTGAATCCAGTCATTGAAGGTATGGTACGCAAGCAGGATTGCGGCCAAATTACCGATGGCGCGGCCTGTGTGATTCTAGCCGGTGAAGCCGCCGCAAAAAAACATGCGCAGAAGCTGGGCATGAAACTAACAGACGTTCCTCGTATAAAAGGTTGGGGGCATCGCAGTGCGCCGATTCTATTTGAACGCAAGCTTGAGCTTAGCGCTAATGCGCCATTGGTGTTTCCCCATGCGCAAGCGACCATGCAAGAAGCAGCCCAGCGCGCTGGCTTTGCGGCGCCCGGTGATCTTGACGCCCTGGAAACCCACGATTGTTTTAGCATGACCGAATACATGGCTATCGATCACGCCGGTTTAACCGCGCCTGGGGAAAGTTGGAAGGCGATAGAAGAGGGGCGCATAACTCGCGACGGTGATTTCCCGATTAATCCTAGCGGCGGCTTGATTGGCCTTGGCCATCCTGTGGGTGCAACCGGTGTGAGAATGGTGCTCGATTGCGCGCGTCAGGTAACGGGCCGTGCTGGCGCGTACCAGTTGCCGCAAGTGCGCAACATGCTAACGTTTAATGTAGGCGGCAGTACGACAACCTGCGCTAGTTTTGTAGTAGGAGTTGATTAATGGCTAATCCAAAAACAATTATGGAGTACCCCAGCGTAGAGCGTTGCATTGGCGGTGTTGCAGAGTTTGAAGATGCACCGTCGTGGATTTATGGGTTGGATAACCCCTACCTACATGGTGTTTATGCACCCATTTTGCATGAGCTTGCGCAAGACAACCTTGAAGTTATCGGCGAGATACCAGACGACCTTGTGGGTGCCTATTTTCGCAATGGCCCAAATCCAGTGCATGAAAGTGCAAACCGGCATCACCCGTTTGACGGCGACGGCATGGTGCATGGAGTGTATTTTCAAGATGGCAAGGCAAGCTACCGCAATCGTTATATACAAACCGCGGCTTTGCTTGATGAAGCGCGCGATGGCCGTTCGGTATCGCCGGGCGTAATGGGCCCCTTTGATTACAACATCTCACAGTTTGGAATAAAGGATACGTCTAATACTGATGTGCTTTGCTACAACGGCGATTTGATGACGCTCTGGTACAACGCGGGGCACCCGTATCGCCTTGATGCCAACACGCTTGAGACCAAAGGCCACTACCAGCTCGAAACAAGAAACCAGCTGCGCATGTCTGCGCATTCTAAAGTCGATTGGCAAACCGGAGAGTTACTGTTTTTCGATTACGGCGACGAACCGCCGTATCTCACCTTTGGTGTGGCAGACCCTCAGGGTAAGTTGATACATGAGGTAGACATCGATCTTCCCGGGCCGCGCCTCCCGCATGATATTGGTTTTACGACTCACTACGCGGTTTTGCATGATTTACCGTTTTTTCACGATATGAATGTTCTGCGTCGTCACAAGTATCGCGTGCTCACTTTTCACAAAGATATTCCTACGCGCTTTGGCATTATCCCCCGCAATGGTCAGAGCCATGACGTAACGTGGTTTGAATGTGAACCCTGTTACATCTTGCACGTTACCAATTGTTGGGAAGAGGGTGACTGGGTAGTGATGGACGGTTGTCGTTCACTCAACCCCATGCCTGATTCACAGCCTGGGGAAGGTGAGCTTGCTTCTATGCTTGCTTACATGCGTTTAGAGGCCAATGCCTATCGCTGGCGTTTTAATTTGAAGACGGGCGAAGTACGCGAGGGTGATATTGATGATCTCAATACTGAATTCAATAAAGCGAACCCAATTTTTGCCGGTGTAAAAAGTAAATACTCGTATCATCAACGTATCCCTTTGTTGCACGAAGGTGGACACACGTTACGTTTCACTGGGCTGGTGAAATACAACAACGACACTGGCCAGTCTAGCCAGTGGGATTATGGAGCAGGTGTGTATGGCAGCGAGGCCGTGTTTGCGCCTAAGCCTGACGCCAGCCGCGATAGTGCTGAAGATGATGGTTATGTGATTACGCTGGTGACAGACAGCAACACCTGGCAATCAGATTGCCTGGTGTTTGACGCGCGCGACATCGCACAGGGGCCGGTGGCCAGGGTGCGTATGCCGCAGCGTGTGCCTTTTGGCTTTCATGCTACCTGGGCGAAGGGCGCGGATATTTATAGCGTGTAGTAACGCAGTCGTTGTCCGCCCCTTTTACTGTGCGTTCAAAGGCGCCAGCTTTTCCAGTATGGCCATGTCCGGTCCGCCGTTTTCAACTGTAGGCAACGGTTGGATGCAGACATGATCTGCCCCTGCACTCCAATGCGCTTCGACACGCTCAATCATTGCCGATTCATCGCCCCACGCCACAATGGCATCGATTAGTTTATCGCTTCCGCCGTTTTCAAAATCGGCTTCGGTAAAACCAAATTGCAGTAGATTGTTGCGATAGTTTGGTAGCTCTGTATAGGTTTTGGTGTGTGTGCGAGCGATGGCGCGTGCCTTGTCTGGGTCGCTTTCGCCCAGTAGCATTTGTTCTGGGCATAGCAGAGGTTCTTCACCGAGAATTTTTCTTGCCCATGCAGTGTGCTCGGTGGGTACGAAATAGGGGTGTGCCCCGGATGCTTTCGAGGCACTTAGCTTGAGCATGTTTTCGCGCAGTGCTCCCAGTAAGATAGGGCCGGGTTCTTCGGCGTTTGGCCCAAGGTACAGCGCACCCTCCATGGCTTCGAGATAGTTGCGCATGCGGGTAACAGGTTTGTCGTAGGCATGGCCTCGGATATCGCTCACCAAGGGTGCGTGTGACACGCCCATGCCGAGCATGAAGCGCCCTGGTGCCAGTTCAGACACAGTACGGTGAATGGCGTTCATGGACATTGGGTCCCGCGCGTAGATGTTGGCGATACCGGTCGCAAAGATGAGCTTATCGGTGTGTGCCGCCATGTGGGCGATAAATGAAAATGGGTCGCGGCCCACGGCCTCGGGTATCCACAAAGCGCTGTAGCCCCAGGCTTCAACTTGCTGGGCGAATGCCACTGACTCGTTTGCCGTCATGCCATCGATGAATGCCCATACTCCTAGTTTTCCCAATTTTTTTTTCATACTGGATCAATCTCCTTTGGTTCAATTGCACGTAATTTGGCGGCCGGCGTTTGCAGGCATAGCGCTATGGGCTAGAGTGTTTAGGTGAGCTTACTGGTTTCTTGCGTTGCTCGCTAACTTGCTTACTGATTCGCACGTCTACTAGCTAATCTGTTAGACATGGAAGAGATCTCGCCGATGATAAAAAGAATACTCCTGGCCATCGCTATTTTGCTCGCGCTCATTCTGCTCTGGTTTTTTGCCATTGGGGAGGGTTGGTTTGGCGGGCCGTGGGAATCAGCAGCTGTAACGCCAGGCCCGCGATATGAGCAGGTGCCTCCCGCTAGCCCCAAAGAAACCAGTGAAAATGCAGAGAGCACGATTCTTTTTGGTGATCTTCATAACCACACCAACTATTCGATGGACGCTTACCTGTTTAGCACTAACCTTGTGAAGAATAGCGCCATGGTGACGCCTGCTGATGCCTGTGACTTTGCTCGCTACTGTTCAGCGTTAGATTTCTGGAGCATTAATGACCACGCCGAGGGCTTAACGCCGAGGGTATGGGCAGACACGTTGGAGTCTATTCGCAATTGCAATGCGCAGGCGGGTGACCCCTCGAATCCCGACATGGTGTCGTTTGTGGGTTGGGAGTGGTCGAATACCGCGCGCGACGATATACCTAGCCACTATGGCCATAAGAACGTTATTTTTCGCACCTGGGAAGAAGGTCAGGTGCCCACTCGCCCAATTGCTTCCCAGCCTGTTTACGCGTTGGCAAAAATACCCTCGCTGCTGGTTGGCCTTATTAGTCTTGCCGATACTGTAACGGGTATTTCTGATTTTGGTTGGTACATCAATGAGTCACGGGAAACGGCTGCTTGTAGAGATGATTTACCAGTCGCGGAGTTGCCCAACGATTGTCGCGATGTGGCGCTGACCCCTACTACACTGTACCGCAAACTCGATGACTGGGGTTTTGACAGTCTCGTAATTCCCCATGGTCTAGCCTGGGGTACAACCAATCCGCCTGCGGCCGATTTTCGCAATCAGTTAAACCAGCATCAGCAGCGCTATCAAAAATTACTAGAAGTGTATTCAGGGCACGGAAACTCTGAAGTATTTGAAGACTTTGAGCGCATCGGCATTGATGAGACTGGGAGTCGCTTTTGCCCTGAGCCCACAGAGAATTTTATGCCGTGTTGCGCTCAGGCGCAGGTAATTGCGCGTTCAAATTGCGCCGAACCTGATTCTGCCGCTTGCGATGAATCGGTTGCTGAAACACTTGCCGCGTTTTTGGAAAAGGGCGCGCCGGCTGGACGCTCCGTATTGCCTAAAGCGACAATGAATGAATGGGCAGGCTGCGGCCAATTGAGAAATAATTTTCAGCCCAGCTCGCTGTATGCGCCCAGGCAGTCTGCCCAATACAACTATGCGCTGGGTTTCGACAACGACGGACAGTCGCAGCGTGTGAAGTTTGGCCTCATCGGTTCAAGTGATGGTCATCAGGCAAAGCCCGGTAGTAGCTACAAGGAAACTGATCGAATCCTCTATACAGACACCAAGGAAATTGGACGAGAGTCTGTGATCTCTGACTTTTATAAAACCGACAAAGAATCAGGTGCATTTTATTACACAGGCGGTTTGGTAGCTGCGCATACGCAAGGCCGGGATAGAGATGCAATCTGGGAGGCATTGGATAATAGAAACGTGTATGCCACCTCCGGTGATCGCATGCTGGTGTGGTTTGATTTACTCAACGGCCCCGCCGGCGAAG
>JBGCFE010000072.1:0-6513 GCA_045106775.1 Halioglobus sp. | reverse complement strand
AGATTATCGACATGGCGCAGTGCAAAACCCATGGTCAAAAAATCGTACTGCTCGCTGTCTAGGGGAATGCTCTCGGCTTCCGCTTGAATGTGCTCGCAATCCAGGAGCTTCTTGGATTCTGTGATCATGCCAGCGCTGGGCTCTACGCAGGTAACGAGACTTTTATCGCCAACGATATCGAGGATAGCGCGGGCGGTAATGCCGGTGCCTGCAGCTATGTCCACCGTATTCATGCCTTCTGCCAAGCCGGCGCGGCGCAGCGCCATGCGCCGATACCAATCACCCGAATTGAACCAACCCCACTTTGCGATGCCTTCATAGTGTTTTGCTGAATCGTCAAAAACCTTGCGCAAAAACGATTGTTTTTCGTCTTCAGATTTGTAGTGATTCACCAGAGGCGGATGCGGCTTCATAAACAGTCCTTGGTAGAGAAAGGTCTTTGGTCTGGGGGGTATGGTAGCCCTGAGTAGTCAATCACGGCAACAGCTTGAGAAAATAATGTGGTGATTAAGCGTTTGCCTGCAGATGCGATACCAGTCTATACGCACTTCGACAGATACCGATCACTATCAAGCTACCCAATGCTAGGCATAGCGCGTGGAGTTCATACTGGCCGCTGCCTATCAAATCATAGTGCAAAAGAACAAGTAACGCCGGGGTAGAGATAAAATAGAAGAGGTGTAGACACCACCACAGAGCAGCGATGGAGTGAATCTGCTTCTCGGTGTTAGGAGCGGCGCGCCGTAACAGCTTTCGTATAATTTGGTATGGCATGAACAGGTTGAGCCAGGGTGTTCCGAAACCGAGGTAAGCCCAGCGTGCGTCGATGTCGCTACTTGTACCGGTATCGCCACTCGAGGAAATTTGTACTGTCTTAAGGTAGGTGTGCAACCAGCGCATGAAGCACAGGCCAACTAACATATAGATGCCGTACTGCAGCAGAATCAAAACCATCAAACCATTGGTTGTGCTCGCTGGCGCGATGGTTGTCGAATAGAGGGCGAGTGCGAGAAAGGCCGCAGCCAGCACGGTGAGTACGTTGAAAGCAGTTAATGCCAATACGTAAGCGTTACCTGAATTGTTAGTCAAGCGGATGTGCTCCAGCAAATGAGTTAGCACCCAGGTGGAGGAGGGGGCTCCATTTGCACCTCAAGGCCTTTCACCGAAAAGCCTACCCACGGGTAACCGCCACCACAGCTTCTTTCTCCGATAATCCACTCGAATGTATTGGTTCCTACCTGCAGCTCATCTGGGCTTAAGGGCACTCGGAAAGACGAATAGTGTTCAGAGCTACAGTTCTCGTTGCTGTAGTTGGCCGGGTTAACAACCTTCGGGTCTCCATCGTTTACCCGCAACAGCACTTCTCCGCGCACTGGCGAGTGCACTTGACCAAACAGCACCGGATTGTCACTCACGTACGGTAGATCGATGCTGGTGCTTTGCGATTCGCCCACAGTACGGTCGCCATTGGCCTCTAAATGAATAAGCTCAGACGATTCGAAAGCATCGTAAATGCCAACCACCGGGCCGGTAAAGCGAATGTTATCCCAGTGAAACGTGTAGCGCTGAAAGTTGTTTTCTTTTTCTGGTGTGTAAGCGTGCGTTTTAAACACCACCAGACCGCGCGTGAAAGGAAGGCCTTCTGGTAGTGGCACCGTGAAATTATCAAAGCTGCCGTCGGCTTTTTCAATTTGCCACACGATGACAGTAGGCGTTAACCCAATACGGTTTTTTCTGCGAATGCGTCTGTCGGTATTGGCAGGATCTTGAGGATAGGCATCGTGCCAAAAACGCCAGTCGCTTTCATTCACTGTCCAACCGGCTGGCGCGAGCGCGCCGTTACCCACCGCAATTTTGCGTTGCGCTTCGCCGTGGCCTTCGCCAAACAGCAAAACGATGCGGTCTTCAGGATACGTTTCACTGATTGGCCAATAGTCCATCGCCGAGCCAACTTTCAGTTGATCACGCGGCGTGATCATTACTTCGAACCAGCTGCGCTCGTGATCACCGTTAATATTGACGTCGAACTCAAGTACCCCTCCGCTACCGCTAAAGTCGAATGATTGCTTAGGCCAAAAGGCGGCAACGGAGTAAGAAGAAATGTCGCCCATGGCCGACATCATATGGTTCTTGCAGATAAAGAAGTTTTCAGGAGGTGTGGCGCCATTGCCATTGTGGCTGGCACTCACGTCGTGGCGGTTTAGCTGGTCAGTGTCTTGTGAGCCAGGTGCAATTGGCATTGGGCCTGAACAATCTACGCCGTGGTCTGCAGTGAACAGATGCGTTTGGTCGATGTATTCCAGCTGTGTCGCTGAATGAATGCGGTGTGTTACCGCAAAATCAAAATTGTCAGGGAGCAGTGTTTGCGAGGGTGCCGCAGGGTCACCGTCGAAGGTGTGCTCCAGTGCCCAGAGCGATTGTGCCATTGTGTACGAGGTTGAGAGAGCGCTGAGGGTTGATAGGAAAAAGAGAACTTTGAAGAAATACACTGTGAATAGGCCCCTGATCTACAGATCGATACATAATCAATCTAGTTTAGTAGCGCAGCGGCCTGAGATGCTATTGCTGGTCTTAGGTAAAAGTATCGGCCATATTCCACAACCGGCATGCATGACCTGCAATAACGAAACCAAATCAAATTTACAGTGCGGCCTTTGCGCCGCACTACCCGCATAAGGCTATAGAGAGGAAGGATTCTTGTGCTTGATTTTCTTCCATGCCTTATCGCCACTGTTGATACGGCCCGGTACATCCTTGAGCCATTGGTCTTGAATGCCAGCATCAAGATTTAGGTACGTCTTGCCGTCAACAACACGCCACACTTCTGGGTCGGCCACAAACTTCTTGCCGACAGATACGCCGAAGGCGCAGAAGCCGTTGTAGGCGGGTACATATCGCTCTGGGTCTGCTTTAAACGTTTTCAGGTTACTTTCGCTAGAAAACAGATACGTAGCTCCATCATGTTTGGCAACGTAGTGGCCGTTACCGCGCATGGGTCGTTTGGCCGTTTGATAGCTCACGACGTCATAACCCTGTACCGCTGGGGTGCTGTGTTCATAGTCGCCTGCCAAGGCGGCGCCGCTTAGGCCGATGACGCCAAATAGCATTGCTACTAACCGAGTTCTTAATTTCATGTTGTTGCTCCTGTTTGTCGTGGCGGATGCCCGCCGATTGCGTTGCCGCTTTCGAGTTACAAGTAAACCGATCTGTATACTTGATGGCGCCAATGTAAACAGATCGGTTACTTTGGTCAAGCCCTTTCCTAGAAAAAATTGAAATATGTGCTATATTTAGTCGATAAATGGCAGGTATTAGGAGTAAAAGGCCTATTACTGAGTAAACAGAACGGTATTTCTATATGTCACAAAAGCGCCAAGAACTGGTAGATACGGCCATAGCTCTATTCTCGGAGCACGGTTTTCATAACACGGGCATAGACCGTATTGCCCAGGAAGCCAACGTGTCTAAAAAAACGATGTATCACCACTTTCGCTCCAAGGAAGAGCTTATTCTGGCCGCGCTAAAGCATCATGATGGCCTGTTCAGAAACTTCTTTATGAAGTCGGTGAATGGCGTCTCGGATTCACCGTACGAGCGTTTACTGGGCGTGTTCGATGTCGCCAGTGAATGGTTTGCTGACAAGCAGTTCTATGGCTGTATCTTCATAAACGCGATTGGCGAATATTCCAATCGCGATGATGCGATTAGCCAGGCCTGCCAGTCGTTTAAATCGCAAATGACAGCATTTGTCGAAGAGCTTGCCGTTGATGCCAATGTACGAGATCCAAAGGCGTTAGCCGAAACACTCTCCTTAATTCTGGAAGGCGCGATAGTGACTTCGCAGGTGTCTGGCAACCCAAGAAGTGCTCAAACCGCAAAAGCAGCTGCTAAAGTACTCATCGACGCAGCGCTTGAAGCCGATGCCTAGCCAGTCTTTAACAACGTTACTCAAGGATGTAAGAGTCTGTGATATCTGCGCGAGCGATCTCAAGGATGGCGTAAGGCCCGTCGTTCAGGCGCACAAGCATTCCAAAATACTGATCGCGGGCCACGCACCGGGCTCAAAAGTGCACGCGTCGGGCATTCCGTTTGACGATGCAAGTGGGGATCGCCTGCGCGAATGGATGGGAGTGGATAGAGACACGTTCTATGATGCAGCTAAGGTAGCAATACTGCCTATGGGCTTTTGCTATCCCGGAAAAGGAAGCTCTGGTGATTTGCCGCCGTTGCCCATTTGTGCGGAAACGTGGCGACAGAAAATGTTGGATGCACTACCAGAAATTCGGCTTACCCTGGTGATAGGGCAATATGCGCAAGCATGGCATTTGCCGGTGCGATCAAGCACGCTAACCGCAACTGTTAAAGCGTGGAACGATTACGAAGATTCGATTCTTCCCCTGCCGCACCCTAGCCCGCGTAACAATATCTGGCTTGCTAAAAATGGTTGGTTTGAAGAAGAGTTGATTCCGGTTTTGCGAGACAGAGTGCGCTTGGCGCTTTGTTAGGCAAAGTGCATTTCTTTGTTCACAGTAACGCGCTTGTCTTACCTGTCCAGGCTCGTTCTGACCAGACAAAAAATTAATCAACGCCAAAACGCGCAGCAATTGATACAAAGAGCCTGCGCGTATCTGAACTCAGCCCGGCCACACCGGTTGCGTTCAGCGCACCTTTGTTTGCTTGATAGTCTGCGTACTTAAGTTCAACAAGATACTTCTGCTTGATGCGCCATTGAACATGCGCGCCTAATTCTTTGCCTATCGTATTCGACCCTTTGTCCGTCGAAAATTCGTTGTATTGCAACCGATATCGAAAGCCAGGAAAGCGCCCGGCAAGTGTAAGATTGGTATCAATCAAGCCTTCATTCGGTGTGAGTGCTACAAACTTGTCTGCCCACCCTTGATAGCGATGCAGCGTAGCGAAGGGCGTAACAAAACCAGAGCCGTTGTCGCTTCCCAACCGTTCCTGTCCCAGCGTTAGTGATAGCCGGAGATACGATACGCCGGCCTTTACGCGCGAATACCAAGTCTCATAATCCGCTGGGTTAGAATCAGCACTGCGTTGATTCGCAAGCTCTGCGGTGTAAGAAAACGTAATGCGCTGTGGTTTAACGCTGCCGCTAAACCGTAAACCCCAGGTGTCAGTGGATGCTCGTTCAAAGTCTTTGTTATCTATGAGGTAGCCATAGGCTTCCAGCTCGCCGAATGCCCCCCCACTGTAAACGCCGTTAAGAAGGTGCGTGTCTTGCTCGTGATCGCCTAGTAGCCCAGCGGGCCCGTTCTCTGACTCGTCGCCGAAAATACGGTTCACGTTGGCAACGTATGCGTAGCTCAGCGCCCAGCTTTCTTCGTTGGTATAGCTTAGTGAGGCTGCATCAAAGGATTGGTGGTTTTGTCTAAACGAGACAGAGCCTACGAACCGTTCATCACCGTAGCTAATTTCTTGGCGGCCCAAACGAGCCCCAAACCCGCGAGGTGATTGATAGGAAAGATACAGTTGGTTGATTTCGGTATGCGACTGATCGGCGATAACAACGGTTCCGCGATTACGTGCTCCAGTTGAAAAATCAGAAGATGACAATAGCGCCGTGTTTTCAATTTCAACCAGGGCACTCCAGTTCGGGTTGGCGGCAACGGGCCCACTCTTTAGGCGCAGGGCACTACGCAACGTTAGCGCATCGGCATCGGCAAGCGTACTGTCATCGGCTGTTTCATAGCGTAAGCGATTACTCAGAGATGCCTCGCCGCCATGAATGAAAGGAGTGCCGGCGCTATCCCCCTTTGCCACGCTGGCAAAAGGCAAAAAGGTGATGGAAAGCGCACTAACAACTAGCTGGTGCTTAATCGAACGCATAGTCCTCTCGAGACAATTTGGTCGCCCGGCTCGCCAATGGGAGAGCCTCCCAAAGGCTCTACCGTGATTAGCAATTCGTGTGCATCGATAATCAATCGCCAATCGCTTTCGGTAAGTGCCTGCACGGATTCGTCGGCATTGGCGATTAAACCAAGAGAACGCGCTTCGCCGTCGGTTTTAGACAGCGCCCAGAGTTGGTATTGCGTGCCAGACGGTGGCGCTTCGCTAAACCGCTTGATTGTAAGCTGTTTGGAATCTTCAACGGCGGTGGCTACAAAGCTTTTCTCGCCCGCGCCATCGGCCAGCACCGCTATATAATCTAATTGGTGGGTGGCGGGCTGCGTTGCCAGTAACACGGCTAAGCCAATTGCCGCGAATGAGAACGCCGCTGTTAAAGCACGTAAAAAGCCGAGACGGCTCCACAACGGCGTCGTTTCTGTCTGCTGCGCTTCAATCTTCGTCTGAATGCTCTCCCACAGTACTGCTGAGGGTTCTACTGCGGGAACAACTTCGGCCATTGGTTGTAGCTTTTCCGACCAGGCATAAATTTTCTGATCAAGCTCCGGTAGCTGCTTCCTCAGTGTTTCGCAGCGTCGCCTGGCCTGAGCGCAGAGGGTACCTACGACATAGTCCCGCGCGATGCGGTTTTGAACTTCTTCTTTT
>JBGCFE010000071.1:0-6164 GCA_045106775.1 Halioglobus sp. | reverse complement strand
AACCTAAACGACCTGTTCATTATGACGCCTGCTTTACGGCTTTGAGACTATCTTCCAATTCAGAAAAACTTGGTCTGTTATGTGATGGTGTATTTTGCCGTCCAACTTCAATACAAATATTTGTCGCATGATTGTGAAGGTTGGCGATAAGAACTTCTTGAATCAATTGATAGAAGTGCGACTCCTCAGAAACAACATTTTTGACCTTTGCAGCGAACGGTCCTACTAATCCGTATGCTAAAAACACGCCCAAAAATGTACCCACCAACGCACCACCAATCAATTTTCCAAGTACCTCTGGCGGTTGATCAATGGATGCCATCGTTTTTATTACCCCTAAGACAGCCGCAACAATACCGAGCGCGGGCAAGCCGTCTGCGACGGTCTGCAGTGCATGACTAGAATGCATAGAGTGATGAAGGTTGGCTTCAATGCGTTTTCCCAACACCTCTTCTACTTGATGGGGATCATCATAATTCATAGAGGCGGACCTCATGGTATCGCAGATAATGGCAACTGCCTCTTTATCTGACAAAATTTTAGGATACTTGGAAAATATATCAGAACTGTCGGGATCTTCAATGTGCTCTTCTATACCTACAGGGTTCTGGCGTGCCAACCGTATCAGTTCGAACAAAAGACACAATAAGTCACGAAAATCATCTGCTTTCCATTTTGGTCCTTTGAATACTTTGCCGAAGTCTTTTAACGTATGTTTGATCTCAGACATATCGTTGCTGATTAGGAACGCGCCTATGGCGGCGCCACATATCATCATGGTCTCAAAGGGAAGTGCCTTGAGAATGATTCCAAACTTCCCTCCAGCTAAGAAGTACCCACCAAAAACCATCGCAAAGATAGTTACTATCCCAATGATACCAATCATCTTTCACTCCTGCTGATTTCGTTTTTTTCGCGCGGCTGTTGGGTTATTCATTAGCTGTAGGCACATTGACGTTCCGGCCTGCCAAAATAGCACTTACCGCAAAAGCTAGATCTGGATTAAGCCGGGATAGAATTGCGGCAGATGACTCGACCCGCATTCTTCCAAGAAAACCTGCGGCAAAATTAGGAGTCATCTTTTCGAACAATTTTGATGCGTCCGCCGGTTTCATGTTCTCGTAAACGGCAGTTAACCGAACCAAGTCATTTTCTGCGGCTGAGTTCGCTGTCGCCAACGTATTTCTTAGGTCGGCATCAACTTGTTCCAATATTGCAATCCGTTCATTGACTTTCTTCTCAACCAAAGAAAGCGCCTTCTCACGAATTATTAGAGCTTCTTCCTTTTCTGAAAGCATACGTTCGCGCTTTTGTATATTTTTCAGAATGGCTTGAAGACTTTCAGAATCGGCTCGCAATGTATCAGATTCTGAAACACTGTCTTGCACAAGCGAACTTCGATCCACGTTTGCCCAGGCTTCCGATGCAAATGTGGATCCGCGAATGAACGCTGATACGACTAGAATTGTTACCAATATCTGTATTGGGCTATTTAAGACTCTGGCAATCTTTAACACGCAACTATCTCCGCAAATATTAAGCCTGGCGTCTGGCGAACATAATCTGTTGGTCGCCACGGGGATGATCCTGTGGTACCTCTAGGATTTCAGTCGTCGCTTCTGGTTGCACCGCATTTTTTTGCAATGGAATATCATGCAACGCTGCGATTTGAAGCTCTAGCTGTCTTTTCACGTCTTCTGCACGATGCGTGACGCTTTCAATGTCCTTAGACGCGATTTGGGCGTTCTCAATCGAGCCTGAGATCGTCTTCTTCAGATCCTCAACTTGTATTGCCATCGTCGCAACAGCCCCACCCATACCGGCTTCCAAATTATTGAACTTCTTGAGGCGCCGGCCAAGAATGAAGCAATAGAATGCCGCACCCATTGCGCCGGCAATCATAAGTATATCAGCAATCATATCCATTGGGACCTCATCATGTTATCACAAATTCCATTACCAGAAGGTCATTAACCATTCCTTTCCCGGTGACGATTTGTATTCGACGCAATAGTTGAGAACGAATGCGAACCAAAGCCAATGGATCTTCGATGTCTGACGAATCTAACGCACGCAAATATCCATTGAGGACATCAGTGACGCGGGGGCGCAGCAGCGCAACATTTTCCTGATGCTGAATCGGAACCTCAAGTTGAGCGCGAAACCTAAGATGTTTAAGGATCGGATCCGTCTGCATATTCACCATGACAGGATCCAGTTCAACAAAAGCAATAAGGGGCCCTTCGCTAGGTGCCTCTTTCTCTTCAGATTGTGCACTTTCAGTTTTGGGACCGAGTATTAATCCGCTAGATGATGCATAGAATCCGCCGCCGCCTCCTAAAAGCGCAAGAATCAGGCCCATGATCAGGGGTTTCTTATTGCTCGTCTCAGGAATGTCCTCATCGATTTCTTCAGAATCTGCCATTTTCTTCCCACTAAATTACGATTGGCTCAAATAATCACAAATGCACTAACCGATTGTTAAGCGACCCGGGTCTAAGTTGATCCAACCAGGGGCAGAATGCCTAATCGTGTGGAGGTGCAGAAGCAGTAATGTTTGGTGTATGGAATAGCTTATCCGTCAATCGAAAGATTGTAGTCGTAGCAGCCAGTATTGGCGTGTTTGTAACGGTTTTGGCCATGACCCGCTTGGCGTCTTCGCCCTCTTTGACTTTGCTATATTCAGGCCTTGAGCCGGCTGCATCTGGTGACGTCGTAAGATCACTGGAACAGCGTGGTGTAAGCTTTGACGTCCGTGGCGGCGCAATCTTTGTTGATTCCGCCATGCGCGATGAACTTAGAATGACTCTTGCAAGTGAAGGGCTGCCGACCAACTCATCAGGTGGTTACGAGCTGTTAGACAATCTGAGCGGTTTCGGAACCACGTCGCAAATGTTCGATGCGGCTTACTGGCGTGCAAAAGAAGGTGAATTAGCCCGAACAATCGTCGCCAGTTCTCACATAAGTTCAGCTCGGGTCCACATTGCAAATGCTGGAACCAATCCGTTTCAAAGGGGGGTGCGACCCACAGCTTCCGTCGCAGTTTCAGCTTCTGGCGGAACCTTATCTGCTGAGCAAGCTAAGGCCTTAAGATATCTGGTGTCCTCTGCCGTTGCAGGCCTAGCAGCGGAGGATGTTGCAATCATTGGCGCTAACGGCGTGATTTTAGGAGCAGCAGAGGATCAACAGGCGGCGAGCAGCGGCGAAGAGCGTTCAACAGTGCTAAAAGAAAAGGTTGAGCGTCTGCTGGAAGCAAGAGTTGGTGTGGGAAATGCTTTTGTTGAGGTGAGTATCGACACCGAAACGGAACAGAAGTCAGTCCGAGAACGCCGTTTTGACCCTTCTGGTCGCGTTGCCATCAGTACCGACACAGAGCAACAAAACGATACCTCAAATCAAGCCGGCAATGGTCAAGTTACGGTTGCATCCAATTTACCTGATGGCGATGCAGCCGGAGGCGAGGGATCTAGCTCGACCAACAATCTGACACGCGAACGTATTAACTATGAGGTCTCAGAAACAGAAACCGAGACACTTCAGGGTCCCGGCTCCGTCAAACGTTTGACCGTCGCCGTATTGGTAAATGATCAGACAGTTGTAACTGAAGCTGGTATTGCAGAAACCCAACCTAGATCTGATGAGGAGTTGCAATCCCTGAGAGAACTGGTGTCCTCAGCTGTTGGATTTGACGAAACGCGTGGCGACGTGATCACAATAAAGTCGATGGGTCTCACTCCGGTTGAAGTGCAAGGCACACTTGTCGAAACATCGCTTTTAAATCAAATTTCCCTCGACATTATGTCAATAATTCAGATGGCAGTATTGGCAATTGTTGCACTTATTTTGGGGCTATTCGTCATCCGACCCGTTTTCAGCGGAGCAAGCAACAATGAGCAAGACGGAATCGGCCCCATAGCAATAGGCAATTCTGAAAACGCTTCTGGCAGCTCTGATTCGTCGGGAGATCTTGGAGCTCTGTCAGATGCTGAGTCCGACTTAATGTTGAGCGCAGACTCAGCCGGCGGTGATCTTCAATTCCCAGAACTCCCCATGATGGGAGGGCTAAATTCAACCGCAGGATCTGCCGACCGTTTGAAATCTATGATTGAGGAAAGACAAACTGAAACTGTTGAAATTCTGCGGGGATGGCTCGAGAATGAGGAAGAACCAGCATGATGCTTCTTTCTCAAATATTGGAAGACTTTAGCCCACTTCTAACCGGCATTGTCGACAAAGCCCCGCAGCCGTCTGAGATGTCTGACGAGCTGAAACTCAAGTACTATGAAGACGGATACGGCGCCGGTTGGGAGGATGCCGTAAAAGCTCAAGAAAACAGCGCAGAAACACTTTTTGCCTCGCTAAATCAAGCTGTCACAGAAGTGACTTTCACGCGAGACGAAGCATTGGACGTGCTATCTACAAAAGTAGGCGAACTAGCAGAAGCCATAGTGCTACACTTTGTACCGCACCTCACGGATACCAATTTTACATCCATGATCGTTCAAACCGTGACAGACGAATTCAACTCGATAGGGGAACAACGGATCGGGCTTCAAGTGAGCAACGATAATTACTTACAACTAAACGAGTCACTGCCAGAGACGCTTAAAAACGCGTTGCTGCTGGAATGTGTCGATAAGCTTCCCGACGGCCAGGTTTCGTTCAACGCAGGTTCCAGTGAAAAAATGCTAGACTTTGACGGCCTTGTTGATCGCCTCAAAGACCACATAATAAGTTATCAAAATAGTATTACGCAGGAGAAGAACAGTGCCTGAGCAAGAAGCAAGCCTCGCGACTGAAACGAACAATCCCTTTAATTCCGTTCCCATAGAAGTAACCGTTTCAGTAGGGCGAGCAAAGCCAATGATACGCGACCTTGTAATGTTGGGTCAGAATGCTGTTCTGGAATTAGATCGCAATGTAGATGATCCAGTAGAATTATTTGTTGCAGACAAATTAATTGCCAGGGGTCACTTAGAAGAATCCGGTGATGAAGGAAGTGGAAAGTTATGTGTGCGTTTGACCGAAATTGTTGACCTCAAGAGCGGACTTTCGTGAAATCATATTTATTCTCTTTTTTACTTGGGGTCTCTCTTGCATTACTCCCAGGTTGTTTGGAAGCACAAGTCTTACCAAATAGTGAGGAATTTTCGGCTAGAACTATCCAACTTTTCGCATTGGTAACCGTCCTCAGTCTAGCCCCTGGTATTGCAATAATGGTTACCTGTTTTCCATTTATGGTTACAGTCTTATCCATATTGCGACAAGCTATTGGTCTGCAACAGTCTCCACCAAATATGCTGATCGTAAGCCTTGCGCTTTTCTTAACCTACTTTGTAATGGAGCCGGTCTTTGTGGCGGCGTGGGAAGGAGGAATCGGCCCGTTCGTGAGAAATGAAATACAAATTGAAGACGCCTTTCTACCGACTCTTGAACCATTTCGGGGATTTATGGTTAACAGAGTAGACCCCGAAACTTTCTATTCCCTGGCCGACATTCGCGGGAATGATGTAAACACAATACTGGCGCCCGATTCACAACTTTCGCTTCTTATTCCTAGCTTCCTGCTGTCAGAAATATCCCGCGCTTTTCAAGTAGGCTTCCTAATCTTTTTGCCATTCGTAATAATAGACCTAGTGGTGGCAGCAATTTTGATGTCCATGGGAATGATGATGGTACCACCTGCAATTGTCTCATTGCCGTTTAAACTAGCTTTTTTTGTTGTTGCAGATGGATGGACGCTTATCTCTGGAAGTCTGGTTCGAAGTTATTTTTAATGCGGGATGTTTAGTTGTTGGGTAATCGCCCCGTTTTTAATGGGGTTCAGCCGTAGAATTCACGCGACTGTTTTCAGTTTGAGTTATTGTCGAGTCTGGTGTTTGCGGGATTTTTCATGAGGCGGCGATTTCAGGTTGGTTTTGCTTGATGCCAGAGGTGGTCGCGGAAATTCGGGCCAGTGTTTAAGGTGGATCGCATGATGAAAGTGACGATCCGAAATGAAGAAACGGAAGAACCAATGACAGCTGTCGTGATGATCTCGTCGTAAGCTGTTCTCATGCCGTAGAGCTTCAATTTGCCCATGGCGTCGAACACCTGTTCCCGTTCCATTTTGTGGTCTCCTGAAGCTGTCATACCGGTCACAATTGGCCCCAGGCTCACAGATG
>JBGCFE010000070.1:0-8859 GCA_045106775.1 Halioglobus sp. | reverse complement strand
GGCGGGCGAATGTTCGTATACGACAGGATATCCGGGAGTGCCGCGATCCACAGCAGCAATGCAGGCAGGCCCGCCCTGCGGGCCGGGCAGAGGCTCGGTTCGTGATTCCAGAAACAACTCATCGCCATTGGTTCCCCAGCCCTTACCAATGCGATCATTCGACATGCTGAGTTCGCCCGCTCGTTGGCTAGCAAGAAGCAACTTGCTGGTATTGAGCGAACCTGCCGCCATAAACAAATAGTCTGCGACCAATTCAATACGCTCGGCCACTTCGCCCTCCGGAGTGATCCTGCGATAGGTAATGGCATAGCTGGAATCGCGTTCGCTAATCATTTCAACGTCGCACAAACTTCTCACCTCTACAAACCCCGTTGCTAAGGCCTCGCGCAAGTAATTTTTGTCTGTCGATAACTTGGCGCCGCTATTGCAACCATAGATGTAGTCGCTTGAAATTGCTGCAGGTGCAACGTCGCCACGTAACTCAGCGCGAATAATGTCCCAGTCGAACGAAGCCGCCGGGCGGATTGTTTCGAAGCCGGCTGCAGCTGCATCCTCTAAAAAGGCGCGATGAGCCGCGTAGGGTGCGCTCGCCAAAATATCGTCGGGGATTCCTGACGCGCCAATGTTTGCCAATACACGTGGATAGAATATTTGGTCCATATCATCAAAGTTGACGGAGGGTATAACCGATTCGAAAATATCGCGCTGCGGCTGCAGTAGAACACCTCCGTAAACCAAAGAGCCTCCTCCAACGCAGGAAGCGCCTACCGCATCGAGGGTGTTGCCCTTCACGCGCTCCATCATCCCGGCGTAGCGCGTGACCTCTCCGAACCCCGTCAGGGCGTTTACGTCACCGAACCATGTCGTTCGTCTGTCGCCAAAATCTGCAGGGAAGGTGTCGCGCCCGTCCAGCGTCCACTCCTGGCCGCGTTCCAGCACGATAGTTGGGATCCTCGCCTGTCCGAGACGCAGTGCGGCAACTGAGCCTGCAAAGCCAGAGCCGATGATGACTGCGACACGCTGGGAGCCGCGAGGGCCAAAGCTATCGCTACCATCGCTGCAACCCGTTGCGACCGCCGCTGCCAGCATTGATGAATTTCGTATGAATCGTCTGCGACTGATGTGCGCCAATGGGACGTTCCTTTTGCAATCTATGGTTTTTATTCTGCGCTCTACCTATTGCCCCTTATAGTATTTATTTTGCCCTACGAGTAACTGGCGAGGCACACACAAAACGGGGACAGACCACGCGGACAAAACGGGGACAGACCACGGTTAATTTTTCAGCCGTGGTCTTCCCGTTTGGCCAGGGGAGACCCTCCTCTGCAATGCTTGCTCTATCTCTTCTCGAAAGCGATCGTCTCCCAGAACAAAGTTACCGTTTGTCGCGTTTCGGATTTCTGTGAGCACGCTATCTTCCATGACCCCGCCCAGTAACTGTCTGTAGTTTTCCAGCCTTGTAGTTTTACTGTCTCCAAGGCACAAGTAGCTGGGATGAGGTGTAATTAAATTGTTAAGGTTACCGTTGCCATTGGCAGCATAACTCGACCATGGGTACTCCTGGGGGTGTGTAACCATTTTTGCCCTGACGGGGTTGAGTTCGATGTATCGGTAGCATGCCAGAGCGTAGCTTTCGTCCTGCGCAAGGCAAGATTTATAGCGACCCTCCCATAGAGTGCCTGTTCGTCGATAACTCCGGTTCACGTATTGAACGTAGCATTGGCCAAGATTCTTCATCATCAAAGAAGGGCTGTCTGCTGATTCAGGTGTTAGCAGTAGATGGACATGATTCGTCATCAGACAGTAGGCGTGGATGTGGCAGCCAAATTTCCGTGATTGCTGGGCTAGCTGGTTGAGATAGTAGACGTAATCATCATCAGTGAAGAAACATGCGGAGCGGTTATTTCCTCTTTGTATGATATGCCAGGGGATGCCTGCTATCGCGAGTCTAGCCCTTCGCGGCATGGTGAATTCCTTTTCACGATGGCGTGCGTGTTGAAGTCTTGTCGGCGAGGAGGATCTTACAGGGATTCTTGATGTGATCTACATCGGATGTGTTCAAAAGCGTGGTCTGTCCCCACCACCACCACCAAGCTCTTGAAGAAATTCACGCGTGAACTGCTGGCCTTGCTCTATCACCTTAACCATCGGTTTTAGATCGCCATTGCGTTCACGCACTTGCGCCATCGCGTATTTCAACTGATCACGCAGCCCCGTACCCAATGGGAAGAGCGCCGGTAACATTCCGGCCCACTCCAGTTCTCTGTTCATCCATGTAATCGAGGTACGCGTGTTGCCATCCGCAAAGAGATGTATTTCAGACATCGCCATGAGCAGTGCTGCTGCTCGCGCTACACCGGGCGGCAAAGGCTCGAGGCCATCGTTCAAAAACTGTCTCAACGTAGCACTGCAAAGCGCAGGCTCACCACGCCGCCGGGTAGGCTCGTTCGGTACCCAGTACCGGGTGTATTTGAAGTGTCCCGGGTAAATGCCGGGTTGTTGTTGGCAAGAGAGCGAATGCCAGTGCCGCAAGTGAACTTCTGTGGCGAACGCATTTTTTAGCTTTCCCTCTGCGAGACGTGCCGTCTCGACGGCCTTCTCAACTTGTAAAGCGAGCGCCACTTGGGGATCTAGTGTTTCTCTGTTGGCCAGTGACGCTTTGGTTGCAATGTAATCGCTCACCGAACTGCAGACGGGTATCGTAAACAGTGCTTCTATGCGCGGCCATTCGTCGGGAAGTGCGTTGTTTTCTGATTGAGCTGTTACCGTTGTCGCTAGAGCTTTTGCAGATGCCGCGCACGCTTGCAGTGACGCGGCAATTTCGTCATCAACAGGCCCTTCCATTCCAGGCATTGTGCGCAGACTGTCCTCGAGTGTCGCAAAATCTGTGTCAGTAACCAATTTTGAGATAGCGTCACCCAAATGCTCTCTCTGCGAGAGGGCGCGCTGTGCCATTTTCACTTCGTACTCTTCATGAAACGGAAGGTTCTGGGTTACGAGTGAATCCAGACGCTCCTTCGCGCTCGCTATTTCGTCTGCTTCTAGTTCAAGGGTGGCCAGGTTGATCTTCGCTAGACTGAAGTCCGGCGCTAACTCTATCGCCTCTAGATACAGCGCTTTTGCCTCGTCAATTTTACTTTTTCCCCGCAGGACGCAGGCAAGTTTGTTTAACGCAGCTGGGTTGCGTTCCAGCTCGACAGCCTTTTCATAGCTCTGCAGTGCAGCTGCCGGCTTGCCCATTAGCCGTAACGCATCTCCGAGAATCATATGTGGATGCATGAGATTTGGATTGAGCTTGATGGCGTTGCTACTCACACGCGCGGCTGAATCAAATTGCTTGGCCTCCAAGAGGGCGGAGGATAAGTTGATCCACCCCGCAACCCGTGTAGGGAAGCTGTCTGTCGCTTCCTTGAAAGACATTGCGGCAGCGCGCATTTTACCTTCCTGAAAATGCCGCTGACCCTGCTTCATATGGGCTGTCCAGAGTTCGTTGTTTGCGTCTGCGGTTGAGTCGGCGCCCGAGTCCTGGGTGCTCATTTTTTCGTGTCCTGCGTAGTAAAAGTGTCGAGTGGGCTAGTCTGCGGCGCGCGTGAAAAAATGTCTAGTAGTACGCGGCATGACTTGGTTCGAGCAGGCTGAGCGATTGTTTCCTCGTTGGATGATATGCCAGGGGATGCCTGCTATGGCGAGTCTAGCCCTTCGCGGCATGGTGAATTCCTTTTCACAATGGCGTGCGTGTTGAAGTCTTGTCGGCGAGGAAGATCTTACAGGGATTCTTGATGTGATCTACATCGGATGTGGCCAAAAGCGTGGTCTGTCCCCGGTTACGACCGCTGTGGCGCCTGTGTTGCCGTTGGTTTGAACGCGATTGCGCGACCTTCTAGAGATCGCGAGTCCGATTAGAGCCACAGCAGCACAACCATCAAGGCGACACTAACCAGGCACGCTATTACCGTTCTGATGGTGTTCCACTTCAGCCAGCGATCTTCAAAGTTGGATCGGGCCGATGCTAGTGCAGCTTCGTCCATCGCGTTGACATCAAGTAATTGCAGCTCGTTGTTCATCGGCACATTAATTTTGAACGTTGGTAGCTGGACGCCAAACGCGTAGACCGCCGCGGCGACGACAACGACCACGCCGGCCGTGCCATCGAGTTGCACGATGCTCATCACAGCTGAGATCAGCAGTGCGGCGGCAGAACCTAGCCAGACGAGCCCAAAGACTGGCTGACCGGCTTGG
The DNA here is from genome assembly GCA_045106775.1 of Halioglobus sp. Taxonomy (GTDB): domain Bacteria; phylum Pseudomonadota; class Gammaproteobacteria; order Pseudomonadales; family Halieaceae; genus Marimicrobium. Next base: position 4,620 of record JBGCFE010000070.1, on the reverse strand, counting down.
ATGACACCGTCGATCACCTGAAAGGCGCGGATATACTCCCTGTCTCCCAACTTGCCGATGCCAGGCATCACTACGGTTGCAAAGGCGAAAACGAATCCTGCTATTAAGGCACAAAGTAACGTCGCCAGTATTAAGATTAGTTCAAAGGGGCCCATAATTTAGTCTCCGTGCTAAGGCGGTAAGGAATTTCTGTATAAGTGAGGGGGCCACGCTAGCGTAGCTCTTTACGCCGTCTCAAGCAGCGGTACTCCAAAGGCCGGTAGCGGCAATCTCGCGGGCGTAGTCGGCGAAGTCCTTCGGCTCGCGCCCAAGCGCGCGCTGCACACCGTCGGTCAGGTAGGCGTTGCGCCCATCCAGCACGGTCGCGAATAGGTAGTCGAGCATCCACACAACCTCCTGTGGGGCACCGGACTCAGCGACACCTTGGACAAACGCCTCGTGCGGTACGGGCGTGTATTCGATGGTTCGACCCGTTGCTTTTGACAATTCTTGCCCAATGTCGAACAGTGTCAGCATTCGCGGCCCCGTCACTTCATAGAGCTCGCCGACATGGCCCGGCTGGGTGAGTGCAACCACCACGACTTCTGCGATGTCGTCCACATCCACATAGGGCTCTGGCGTTGACACGTCGGGCAGCATGATCTGACCCGCCTGCACCATTTCAATGAATGCACCCTCGGAAAAGTTCTGATTGAACCAGCTCGCACGGACAATCGTCCAGTCAATGCCGCTTGCCTGCACGATTGCCTCACAGGCCTGGGCTTCCTCCTCACCGCGTCCTGAGAGTAACACCAAGTGCTCCACGCCAGCCTCACGAGCCCGCCGGACAAGTTCACTAATCGCGTCTGTGGCGCCAGGCATTGCTAGGTCCGGCGCGTAGTTGATATAGACTTTGGTAACGCCTTCCAGACAGGCGTCCCAGGTGGTGTCGTTGTTCCAGTCAAAGGAAGGCGAGGCTGATCGCGAACCGAGTCGAACGGGAACGCCCAGGTCTTCAAGAGAAGAAACGATACGGTGGCCGGTCTTGCCTGTGGCGCCCAGCACCAGTATATGTTCGTTGTTATTTACTGTGGTGGTTTGTATCCTCATTTGATAGCTCCAGTGGGTTTGTTTATGTGCAAGCATATAGTCGCGGGGAAAAGAGTTTCGTTATTGACCGCTGCTGCCAACTTTTTGGCCGGGTGCGCCAAATAGTGCCTCGGGCTAGAAACTTGCGAATTTCGAGCACACTCCGGCTATTCGCTGAGGCACAGGTGATCGAATGAGCGAAATAACCTCACTCTATGTGTACAAATCCGCCGAACAGGCGAGTCCCGGCATCGATACCGCTGACCTGGTCAAGCAGCTCGGTCTCGATCCGAACGGCCCTATCGATCCAACTGTGATGGTGCCGTCGAAGGCGTACTACGACTTTTTTACCGCACTGGTCGAACGGGACCCCAATGGTGTTGCGCTGCCACTGCGTATTGGCGCCGCCATGCGCAGCGACGAATACGGCGCCTTTGGCTTGGCGTGGAAGTCTGCTCCGAATCTGCGAGGTTCCTTTACGAGGTCGGAGCGCTATGGCCATGTTTTGGGCAGTGTGGAGACGTACTCGGTTGAAAAAAACCATGGCGGCCTGTTCTTCAGCCTTGAAAAGGCCGGCGACGGTCGATCGGGCATGGTGCTCTCAAATGAAGCGAGCATGTCTGCGGTCGATGCGATCTGCAGGGAAGTGAGCACCGGGAACTTCCTACCACTTGCGGTGCATTTCAAACATGCACCCAGAGGTGACATTTTGGTTTATGAAGACCATTTCGGCTGCCCGGTGCACTTTGAATCCGGACGAGATGCCCTATTGGTCAGTGAAGAGAGTATTGATGTCCCCAATAAACTCGGCGATGAGACGATCGCCAGTTTTTTTGACAGCCATCTGGAACAGCAACTGGCATCACTCGCGCAAGAGAGCAACCTAGAACTGCGTGTGCGGCGAACCATTACAAGTGCGCTCAGTGAAGGCGTTCCTACCGTGTCTGCCATCTCCTCGGAACTGGCTATGAGCGCTCGAACGCTGCAGCGACGACTATCTGAACAGGGCCACTCGTTCCAGAGCATCGTGGATACCGCCAGGAGAGAACTTGCGCAACGCCTGTTGCGCGAAACCAACTACAGCCTCGCCGAGGTGTCCTTTCTGACGGGGTTTGCCGAGCAGAGCGCATTCACCAGGGCGTTCAAGCGGTGGGCGGACCAGACGCCCCGCTCGTATCGATTGAGTGCCCGCGCTCTTCAATAAGCTCGGGTTGTTTCATTTGGCCGATTGGTTACTACTTCGAGTTGTACTGCGCCTAGGCCTGCAGATAAAAGTAAGATAATGGCTGAGCCGAGAAATCAACATTGATCTAAGGCATCGCCACAAAATCGGCAAGTTCTGCTTGAAGAAATTCTTGAAGCGCAACAACCGGCGCAGAGAATCCACTTCTTTGCGTCATAATCAGACTTAGATTTGCGTGGCCTGCGGACCAATCCGGGAGTACTTTAACGAGCTGACCTGATGCTAACTCGTCTCGGCAGGTGTATGCGGGTAGCGCCACGATACCCAGGCCTTCGCTCGCAGCTTTCTTCAACGTTGTCATGTCTTCGCTCTTCAAACGGGGGGTAATCTGAATCGTTTCTTTTGTTCCGTTTTTGTGGGCCAGCCTCCAACTGTTACTCGGTGCTTGCCAGCCGAGCGATAGAGTCTGATGGTCGATGAGATCGGAGGGTATTTTGATTGGTTTTTGATTGGCCAGATACTTTGGTGCAGTAAACAGATACCACTCAACTACGCACAAGATTCTCTGAATTAGGTTGGAATCAGGCAGTGGATCAGTGTGGCCACGAATCGACATGTCGACACCCGAGGCAATGAGATCAATGTTTTGATTAGTCACCTGTTGCGACACTGAGACAAGAGGGTTGTCGGCTATGAAGCGAGCAATAAGCTCTTTCAACGCGAACTGCGCCACACCCACCGAACAGCTTAGAGTAACTTTTCCTTGCAGTGAGTTTTTCTTCTGCTTCACCTCAGCTTCAGCGAGTTCCACCTGATCGACGACAGATCGTGCTCGTTGGTAGAAGACTTCGCCGAGTTCTGTGAGTTTCGACTGGCGAGTTGTACGTTGGATAAGGCTAGCGTCTAGGCGCGACTCAAGCTGTGCGATATGTCTGCTCAGCCGTGATTTGGGAATCCCAAGAGATTCCGACGCACGCGTGAAACTACCCTTTTCAACGACATGCACAAAATAGAAGTAGTCGTTTAAGTCGATTGTTGTCATCGATCGCGCTTTCAATTGTCCTATAAATAGAATTATAAGTTCGAAATTCAGCCCTTATCAAGTCAATTGTTCTGTATATATTGTTAGTCAAGCTAGAACGAAGAAGAGGAGTTAGACGAAATGAACGCAATCAATCGACCGATGAACTTGGCAAAAGGCTTCGCACACAAGGCGATGAATAACGTAACTGCGCCAATAAGCGGCTCCGATCTCGCTATTGGAAGTGGTTTCAAGGCAAAGAGCTTTAGTGCCAAAGAAATTGGAGAGACCATGGATCCACTTGTGATGGTCGATCACTACGTGATGACGCAACCCACGTTCGGCGCACACCCGCATGCTGGGATGTCCGCTGTGTCCTTGCTGTTTGAGGATAGCGAAGGCCTTTTCCACAATCGCGATTCATTGGGCAATGATTTCGATCTGATGCCAGGAGATCTTTACTGGCTCGCCGCTGGTAGTGGAGCGGTTCATGATGAGTATCCTCGGGCGAATGCGCGGACTCACGGATTGCAGGTATTCGTCAACGTATCGCAAGATCAGCGATTCGAGACACCTGTTTCGCGCCTTGTACGATCAGAAGATATGCCTGTCATTAACAACGCAGGCTCGCGTGTCAGGGTCGCGTTAGGTGAGTCGAATGGCATTCGCAGTGCAGCCTCTCCCTCTACTCCCATGACCATATTAGACGGAGCGATCCAACCGGGTAGCCGCTTTAGCCATCAGTCAGGTGCCAACCGAGGTGTGTGGGTTCAAGCCATCAAGGGAAGCCTGGATGTCTCAGTGGGTGAAACGACGAGGCACTTAGACCCCGGTCAAGCCGTCTCAATCAACACCGGCGGCAGCGCGAAAATCAGCCTTACTAACTCATCGCGTGAACCTGTTCACTTTGCCTTGTTCGACGGTGCGCAGGTCGCCGAGCCCTATGTTCAGGACGGTCCTTTCGTTATGGGCTCACGAGAAGAAATCGCAGATATCAAAGCGGCTTACGACGCCGGTCAATTGGGCAGTATCGCCGATACGCTCTGATTAGAAGTTACTTACCCCAAAGGAGAAAACTATGAACAAACGAATTCATAACCCTGAGCCATTGAGCTCTGATAACGCTGCACTGGTCCTCGTTGATCACCAGGTGGGCCTTATGACTGGTATTCGCGATTACTCAATCGCTGAGCTCAAGCACAACGTTGTGGGCTTGGCCAAAGCCGCGTACGCACTAGGCATCCCGATCGTGACGACAACGACCTCCTCCGAAACCATGTGGGGTCCAGCTTTTCCGGAATTGCAGGAAGCGCTGCCCGGTCAAAGTTTCATCGATCGAACAACGGTG
>JBGCFE010000007.1:0-45670 GCA_045106775.1 Halioglobus sp. | reverse complement strand
TGCTGAAGTGGCGAAAATGCGCGAGCTTACTGACAAGCCTTTTGGGATGAATGTGGCGTTGTCGTATGTCAAAGGCCTGCCGGTGATCGATTTTGTGATTGAGCAGGGCATTAAGTTTGTGACGACGTCTTCAGGAAGCCCCAAGGTTTGCACCAAAGAATTCCAGGACGCAGGTATTACCGTTTTCCACGTGGTTCCAACGTTAGACATGGCACTTAAAGCGCTTGATGCGGGTGTGGATGGTCTGGTTGTTGAAGGTGGAGAGGGCGGCGGTTTCAAAAACCCCAACCCAGTCTCTACCATGGTACTGCTGCCTTTGATTCGGTCGCGCACTGATGTACCGATCATTGCAGCTGGCGGTATGACTGATGGCCTGTCGATGGCGGGTGCCTTTGCAATGGGTGCCGAGGGCGTGCAAATGGGCACACGCATGCTTTCCTGCTCTGATTCGCCAGTGCATCAAAACTGGAAGGATGCTGTTGTTGCCGCGAAAGAAACAGACACGGTTTTTCTAAATCAACAATCGCGGCCTGCATTGCGTGCGCTGCGCACGGCGCGCACAGAGGCACTGGCGCCACAGGGTGCTATCGATATGGGTGAGAATATGGCCCGGCTGCAGGATCTTTACTTTGGTGGTGAAATGGAAGCGGCTATCCCGTTATCAGGGCAGGTGGTGGGGCGCATAGACGCGGTCAAAAGCGCGGAAGAAATCGTCGATGGTACGATGCGTGAGTTTCATGAGGTAATGCAGAGCTTGTCTAATCAGTACGTGAAGGCCTAAGCGTCGGCGCCACTTTATACGTAGGCGCCATCAACAGGGACGTCGTTGTCGCGAACCCACGCTTCAAAGCTATCGAGTTCAGTGTCGGCATACTCGTCGCGCAGGCTCGTGATTACGCCGTTGTTTATCAATGCTAGGGAGCGCCCTGCAAAGCCACTTTCCGGTAGCTCGCCATAGGTATACCGCACGCGCCATTCAAGGGACACTTCCTCACCTTCGCCGGTGGTGTTGATCTGCGGGGCACTGAGTACGTCAATCTTGCGTTTATCACATTTGCGATCCAGACCATCGAGTGACTTTTTCAGCCCAGCGAATATTGCCGTAGGGCCTTCGATGGTGCATGCCAGTGGCCCTCCACGTACTTCGTACACAGCGTCCTGGGCAAAGTAGGGCGCTAGGCGCTCCCAGTTGTCATCGGCGTAGGTTTCTTCGAATGCGGCAGCGTATTCCAAGAGCACCTCAAGGGCTGTCTTCATTGTCGCTCCTTTTAATTGACGCTAACAGCATCGTCATCTTCGACCAGTACAAAGCCGAGCCCGAAAAACCCGCCAGCGGTAGCGTTGGTTGCTGGATGGAACGCGATAACGCCAGCGCCGCGCTCTTCAGGAATCGTGTCGCCAATGACTTCAACCGAAATAGTGGCTTCTGTCTCGCCCGGTTCGAAAACGACGGTGCCCGAAGCAGCCACCAGTTGACCGGCAAATTGCTCAACCTCTGAGAGTACCCGCCATTCAATTTCGACCCGTTTGTGGGTGGGAAAGCTAAGGGTGATGGGTACTTGCGCGACTGTGGTTCCCGCATCGCCTTCAATCACCTCACTAAAACCGGGAATGTAGGCCGGTGGTGGCCCCGGGCAATCGGGTGACCCGGGTACGCACAGTGCTATAACAGCTGAGGGTGAGTTAGCCGCGAAATCGCCGGGGCTTGACCCGCCGCTGGATCGAGCGCCGATTCCCGCGCCAACAATAATGGTGCCGTCGACAACGGCGGCACCAGATGCAATGCCCGATGCCGTTCCAGGTTCACCAATAATCTTGTCATAGAGCAATGTGCCATCTTCGGTGCTGTACATCCGCAGGTGCGGCGTAATGACGCTGCCAATGAGCAGTACTTCAGGTACCGCGCTGGCAGGGGCGTAACTTGCATCGCCGCCAGAAAAATCTGTTTCGGTGCTTTGCCAGATAATCTCTCCGGTATCGATATCTAGCGAGTGCACGACCGGTCGCTGGGGCGGAATGACATTTAGCCCTGGTGCGGTGGAGAAATAGATTCGGCCAGCATCCTGATCAACTGACGCGGTGGCAATGATTCCGCCGATAGCACCGCCGGGTACCACCTTAGTTTCCCAGTAGGGTAGGGACCTGGGGTTTTCATCATCCCAGGAAACACCGGTCTGTTCGTTGATGCCGTCTCTATCGATCGTGTAATAGACACCGTCTTTACCCCCTATGCCTACGACGTCGACGGCGGAGCCGTTAACATTCATCGTAAAGAGGTTGGGCACAGCGCCAAAGGCCAAATCATCGGGGTCGATTTCACGCGGTCGCCAGCGCCATGCCGGCACGCCATCGGTACCCAGCGCTACCAGGGCCTCATCATAGGGTGGCATGGTTGGGCCGGGCGAGGGCGTTGCAGGGTTGTTGTCGGTGTCGCAGTTGCTGGTGCCGAAATACAGCATGTTTCTAGCGGGGTCGTGTGCCGCCGACGACCATATGTTCCCGCAGCCAGTTGGCTGGCGATCGTGTCCGCACCCTGAGCGTGTGGCAAAAAAATCATCCGGCAAACCGAGTTCTGCGGCGCTGTGGTACCCATCAAAATTGCGAATGTTGTCTGATGGATCTGGCCGGCAGGTTTGTCCTGTCTCAGTATCAAAATACCACGTTAGGCGGCCGTCCCGTGCGTCCAACGCATAGAACCCACCTTTGCCAGTGTCGACGTCATTGATGTCCATCCCGAAGTACACGGTGTTGTTGCTAACTAAGGGGGTGGTTTCTACCTGGTTACGTTCCCCGTTGAACGCGCATAGCCCGGGCGGCTCGCCGGTGATTGGATCTTTGCATCCAGTACCGGCGTAGAAACGCCAGCGTTCTGCGCCATCCGCTGCATTCAGTGCATAGACGACTTCGCCTGCGCCAACAAACACCAGTCGGTCGCCGTCCACATCGGCTACCGTCACTGAGCCAGCCGCGGGGAATGAGGCGCCCGGCTGATCTTCCCAGGCAAAGCGCCACACTTCTTCACCAGTGACAAAATCTATGGCGTAAATAAATCCATCCCATGAGGATGAGAAAACAATGCGCTTGGTTTCGCCATTGTTCATTGTTACCGGTGCTACCGACGGAGAGGAAGTGACCACCGCATTGGTGGGGAAGCGCCACTTTTCGACCAAATCATCGACGCGGTCGCGTTTTAGCCATTGCTCATTTGCGTTGAAGAACGTTCGGCTGGGCCCCCCGGCAAGCGTGGGCCAATCGGGTACGGTGGTATCGGGTGTTTGAAAATTACCAAAGCCGACTGATACGCCATCAGGAAACGACAGTCCTGCCCGCACGACTTCGGGTGGCAGTGGGTTGTTCTCTTCATCAAACCGAATACGCCAAACACGGCCGTCGGGCCCAGCGCCGACATTGGGTAGAGTGCCCACGAGATCCAGATCTGCGTAGTACAGCGTGCCATCACTGCCCACGTCCAGGCCCTGCGGGTGACCCGTGGGAATCGGCGGCACGCCCTGCTCAGGTGCGAGTATTAAGCGCACGAGGTTGCCGTCTAGATCGTATTCAGCGATACGGCCGGTGAGCACGCTGGAGGCATAGAAGTTGCCATTGGGTGCTTTGGTAATCCCTGAGAAAGTTGCCATGCCCTGTGAAGCTGTCACGAACGTTTCGCGATTAACTGAGTCTGCTACTGGGGCGCCGGTTGAATCCACGCCACCGCAGCCACCTTCAGCGGTGTTAGACGTCGGGAAGGGTGGCGAGAAGCGCTCAATCGTGCCGCCTGCTGCCTGAGTCACGTAAACACGCCCTTGAGCGTCGACCTCAACAGAGCCGGCAACGGCTAAGTCGATTGCCAGCTTGCAAAAACTTTCAAGCCCGGGGAACCATTGAATGAGCTGCCCGTTGGCAGTACCAAATCCTTGAAAACCCACTTCACTGGTGAATAGAGAACCGTTGGGCGAGAACTCGCAGCCATGGGGCTCTGCGCCGGGCACGAAATAGGTTGCGGTGAGTTTTTGCAGTTGGGTGCCGTCTGGCGCAAACACGCCCCAGCCTGCGGGTGGATTTGGCTGCCCCGTGTCTTCGCCGGCGACGAATCGGCCGGTGCCATCGGGGAAGAAGCACATCTCGCCATTGAGATCCCTGCCTTCAGGGTCAATGCGGGCACGCTCAATGAGTATGTCCTCGTTCAGGTCAGCCGTCCCGATGGTGTCGATATCGTATCGACGAACGCGATTGCCTTCCGTGGAGTACAGGAGTTCGCCACTCTCGGCGTTGATTTGATTGGCCATTGCGCCCTGGGCAGAGCTGAGACAGAGCGCTGCAGCAACGGCCAATAGCGGTGGGCTGGATAACGATGAGCGGGCAATCGCCCTAACGGTGGCCGTGAGCGTTCCCGCCAGCGGCGGTGCGGGTATCTTTGTTTTCGTCTCGTTCAATTTGAGCGGGGCGCGCGTGTACATCTGCAACTACCTCGGGCAGGGTCCTACGGCCAGCGGGTTACCAGGTGCGTGTTTTCACGTTTTCTCTGGCGCCGCGTGATTGGCCGAATGTGTCAAAGTGTGAAAAATTCACAATTATCAATAGTATAGGAATGGTGTGGAGAAATAGCGAGCGCTAAGACGGGTATGTCAAAGCGTGGGCCTCGGCAAAAGTGTGACCAAGGTCACACGTTTATGCCCGGCGGGGGGGTGTTCGCGACCTAAGTGCTTGTTGTCAGGGCTGTTTCAGTGCGCTGTAACGGGGTTGATCGATAAATAGCTGCACTGCCACGGTTTGCCGAAGGTGATGTTGTAGCTGAGTGCTATCGAGTGGCATGTCGCCGCGCAACTGGTGCACTAGCTTCCACCGCAGTTCATCAAGTGATCCGCCGTCCTCTACGATTGCGCTGAGCCGCTGTCGTTCTGCCTCGCCCGCCGCCGCACCGTGTCGCAGTTCGCTCTGCGCAATTCTCAGGGAGTTTGCCGCCACTCGGGCCAGAAAGTGATTGTGGCCTTCCAGCTTGGGCGCTGCCTCATGCTTCAGAAACTGGATGACGCCGCTGAGCAACTCCTCGGGCATCGGTAACTGAGTGCCAGCCCGTGCGAGAGTGTTGTCCTGGGGTAGCTCGAACTGTCCGGGAAACAACAAATTGACGCAATCCATCTGTGCTTCAGACGAGCGCCTACCGATCACCGGCCGTTCGAGACTAGGTGTTTCGCCGCTTCGCCAGCTGTTGGCCATTTGCAGCGTTACCATCGCCCACCAGAAGGAGCCAAATACTTGCCAGAATTTGAGCGCTTCTTTTGCTACCGACACGCCAGATGTTTGCCGGTAGCCGGCTAGCATCTCGTCCACCACACCAAAGCCGCCAACGGCCAACTCGCTGTTGCCAAACCGCCAGGAATTGACACATAACCAGCCAAGATCGCGCAATGGATCCCCAATGTGTGCAAGCTCCCAGTCGAGCACCGCGTTGATACCCTCTGGCACAACCATCAAGTTGCCGTTGCGAAAATCGCCGTGTACTAACGTTGTTCGAGATTGCGTTGGCAGGTTTTCGTTCAACCACCTCCAGCTGTAATCGATGACGGGCACCGGGATATCGAGGGCGAGATAGGCTTGATAGGTTTCTTCTACGAGTTGCGCTGGATCCACCACGGGCAGCTCTTTTTCAAGCGCGGTACCTTGCCATTCAATAGCGTGTATTTTGCCGAGGATTTCACCACAGGATCGCGCAAGTGTTTTGCGAGTCGCCTCCAATTCGGGTGCAGCCACAATTCGTTGCCCAAGCGTCTCGCCTTCGAGCCACTGCATAAAAAACCCGCGGCCCAAGTTATCCTCAGGTTGCAATGTATAGAGTACACGCGGTGTTGGAATTGAGTGCGAGTGAGCGCATCGAATGACTTCTGCTTCCAGCTCTAGCCCCATACCGCCAACGCTACTGTCCTCACCGGCTGTAGGCTGCGCGCGCCGTAGCGCCACAGTGGCTTCGCCTGAATCTGTTTGGTACTGCACGCGATACGTTTCCTGGCTAGCACCTGCGCTGAGTTGTTGGCAGTTGATTAGTCGCGCGTCTTCTGCGATGTTTTTTTGAATGGCGGCCGAGACGGCGTGCAAAAACGTTTCTTGATCACTCATGTAGGCAGTCTCGCTCGATGCATTCACTTTCGCTATAGTCTGCGCAAGCGTAGCAGGAGGAAGAGTGTCATGACCAGCCAACAGCGCCTCATCGGGCGTTACATCAAAGATCTTGGGCAGGGCAGGTTAAGCTGGATTGGCTTACGCACTGAGCGCAAAGGTCATATTGATGTTGTTAACACCACTATGGCGGTGGAAGGCCTGGGTTTGGAGGGCGATCATAGAATGCTAAAAACGCCGGGCTCGGCCAGACAGGTGTCGATTATCTCTGCAGAGTTTATTACTCAGATAGAACACTACAGCGGGCACCCATCGATAGATCCCGGCGCGCTGCGGCGCAATCTAGTTCTTGAAGGCATCAACCTGAACGCGATGCGCTATCAGCGATTTCAAATCGGCGACGCAGTTTTTGAAGCCACTGCGCTTTGCCATCCGTGCACAAGAATGGATCAGGCGGTCGGCAAGGGAACGGTCGCTGCGATGCTGGGGCATGGCGGCTTGTGTGCGCGCGTGTTGAAAAGTGGCAGAGTGACGGTGGGCGACGCTGTGAAAGTGTTGCAGGAGAAAAGCTGAACCCGTTAGTTTGCCTGGCGATCGACCGCGTTGGCGTCAGCAATTGCCTGTTCAACCGCAGTGTGTTCGTGTTCAAAGCTTTGCATGAGTTCAAGGGCAGGGACGCTGTCCGTGGTTTTTACGGTGTGTTCGATTTCGTTACTTAGGTGGCCGACACGCATAGCGCCAATCGAGAGCGATGCCGACTTGAGTTGATGCGCTGCGGCCGCTACGCCATCGCTGTTGGCGGCCTTCCAGGCACCGATCATCTCACCGCTGATTTGCAGAGAGCTTTCACGATAAGCCTGTAGTAGACCGTTAATGCGCGCTTCATCGGTGCCTACCAGTGCTTCCAGTACGCTAACGTCCAAAATGGCAAGTTCCTCTAAGGTTACATTCGGTTGTGAAACGGCTGGCCGGCCATTTTCCTGCGCGCCCTCTAACCACTTCTCCAGCATGTTTTTTAGATCATTCATACGGGCGGGTTTGGCCAAATAATCGTCCATGCCAACCTTCTGGCTGCGCTCTGCCTCGCCCACTAAGGCGTCTGCACTCAACGCGACAATCGGCATGCGCATGTGGTCGACTTCCTCTTTGCGAATCGACGCCGCTAACTCATAGCCATCCATTTTTGGCATTTGTAGATCGGTGAGTAACAACGCATAGCAGCCCTCGCGCCACATCGCTAAACCTTGCTCACCGTTGTCGGCAATATCTGCGTGATAGCCCAGCACGGTTAACTGCTCTAGCACGACTTGCTGATTGGTAGGGTTGTCTTCCGCTACGAGTATCAGTCTGTTTTGGGCAATGGCTTCCTTTCGACTTGGCGCTGTTGGTGAGCCGGCACGTGCTTCTTCTGCGGGTGTATTGCTGCTGTGCTGCTCGAGCTGTACCGTTTCTGCGCTGGCAGCCACCAGTTGTAGAAAGTGGTCGCGATTCATTGCGTTGCCACTGTGACAGAGCGCTGAAGGTATGTGGTTAACAAGCTGGCCGCGCTCACGCTGAATAACAACGATGCCAAGGTTGTCTCGTTCCAACAACTTGCGCTCGACAGCGTTCAGGTGCGCTGCGCCCCCATCAACCACCACCACGCGTTTTCGTTTGGTTGTCGCGTTCAGCCATTGGAGTGCTTCTGTCACCTCAGCGACCTGCTCTACCTGCAACCCTGCAAATTGTAAGTAGCTCGCCAGATGCTCGGTGTAGCCGCCGGGTTCTTCCAGCAGCAAACACTCTACGCCCTGCAGTTTCCAATCTTTTGCTATTGGTGCATTTTCCATCGTGGTTTTTGGCAGCTGCACTCTCACGATGAATGTGCTGCCTTCGCCTGGAACGCTATAGAGGTCTATTTCACCGCCCATCATTTCAACAAGATTCTTGGAGATGGTTAGACCCAGACCCGTACCACCGAATTTGCGACTGGTAGAGGAATCTGCCTGAACGAAAATGCCAAATACTGCATCTTGCACTGACTGCGTCATGCCAATGCCGTTATCGTCTACCCGAAATTCAACGGTGGCAGAATGCTCGTCTTCATCAACCAGCATAGTTTGCATACAGACTTTGCCAATGCGGGTATTGTCTTTGGAAAACTTGATGGCATTATTCGCCAGATTGACAAGTACCTGTCGAATTCGAAGAGTGTCGCCCATTACTGCCGATGGAAGTTTTGGGTCGGTGAACAGAGCTAGCTCTACGCCTTTTTCTTGCGCTAGCATGTTCAATGACGCACAAACGCTCTCGCTCACCGCGGCCACATCCATTGGCGCGATCTCGACGTCAAGCTTGCCGGCTTCAATCTTCGAAAAGTCCAAAATGTCATCAATCAAGTGGAGAAGTGAAAATGCTGACTCCTTGATGACATTCACCATGTCAGTTTGTTTTGAATTGAGTCGGCTCTCTTGCAGCACATCCAGCATACCTACCACGCCGTTCATTGGCGTACGGATTTCATGGCTCATGTTGGCGAGGAAGGCTGATTTAACCTGGCTGGCCTCATCCGCTGCTTCTCTAGCGGCCTGTAGATCATCTATGCTATTTTTCTGTGCAGTGATATCACGTAGCACGCCCACAATGCGATCTTCTTTACCTTCGTCGCCGACGAGTTGCGTACCAGACATGGTAATCCAACGTTCGCTTTGGTCGTTCTTGCGAAAGATCCGGAATTCAGCGTCTCGGAACTTGCCTTCGGTAGTGATGCTGGCGAAAGCGGAGTTCATGAATTCGATATCGTCGGGATGAATCGCTGTACTTATCTCACTTAGCTCCATTCCTCTGCTGCCCTGAGGAAGTCCATAGATGTTGTCGCACTGGTCATCCCATGCCATACGCTGTGTACTTAGATTCCATTCCCACTTTCCAAGACCAGCAGCTTTCAGTGCGGTGGAAAATTGTCGGTTGAAATTGATTCGTTCTATCTCACGACTTTTCCGTTCGCTGATATCTCGCACAACAGCAACGAACTCTCTGCTCTTACGACTACGTCTTTTTGGAAGCAGTTTAAAAGTCACTTCCGCTGGAAATTCAGAACTGTCGCTGCGTATACCGCTCAATTCGCGTTGTGGCGAGAGCGAATCATCAGCGACTTCGCCAGCACTATTGAATTGCAGGCCAGGGAACCACTGGGTCAAGGGCGCGCCGACAAACTCCTCTTGTGATTGGCCGAGCATGGCGCGGGCGGCCGGGTTGATATCTTTGATAATGTAGTGCTTGTCGATAACAAGTATGCCTTCATCCATGATGTTTAGCATGGTTTCAGCCAACTGCTTTTCATCTTCCAGCTTATCGCTGGATCGGTCACGGCCGTACAGAATCAGGCCAACTATCACGATCAAATAGCTGGAAAATTTTAGAAAATGAGAGACTGCATAGAATGCGTCAAATTCGAAAGTTGAAAATGCCATGACGACTGCATGCATCAGTGTCGATATTGCCAGCATGCACAACAGGTAGTACTCAAATACTGAGCGGCGCCATCGGCCTTTTAGGATGTAGCCCACCATTGCAGCAGCAAATACAGCAGCCGGGGCAAACTCTTCCGGCCGCTGAATAGATTCAAGTGGAAAGGTGCTGGAGATTGTAGACATCTTTAGCGAAGCCAATGCGGTAGGCACTAGGGCGATCAATGCAATTACGTAGTAGATAGCGTCGCTACTTCTAGTCCTAGCCGAATCTGGCTCTGAACCGCTTCGATAGAAAAGGGCGATCAGTAGCCCAAAGGCCAGGTACAGCCGAGGCGCTATCCAGCTTGCTGAGGAGTAGTGTTCGCTTGCATGAGGTAGGTGAATGCCAGCGTGTTCAAGGCTGGATAGCAGATGCCAAACTTCCAAAATCCAATTGCCCGCAAACGCAAGACCTACAATCAGAAAGAACCGATCTGCTTCACGCTTGTTTAGGTACAAACTTACGCCGACGACAAACATCGTCACCAATGTCAGTATCGACTCTAGCAGCGCGTGGACCTTGTAGTCGGTCTCCGCTGCGAACCACAGCATAGCGGCACTGATGCCTATCATCGCTATGACATTAGCGAGCAGTGGCAGCGTTCTGCTGGGTGAAATGGTCGAAACGTTCTTATGATCCAATGAATCCCCCGGAGACCTATACCTAGTTGTGAATGGCACCGCGTTGGTCTCGGCCCATTGATTTGGGCTTATTTATAGTTCAACCCACATTGTAGGAAGTTATCGGTTGGTTTCGCTGGGAATTTAGTGATTGTGTGACGCGAGTTGGGTGAATGACTTGGAATGCCGTTATCTAAGAAAATAGGTTGCGTAAATAGTTGGCAGTTTTAGGGAAACAGGGCGAGCTGTTGCTTCGACAGCGCTTCGCGGGGCTCCAGCCGCAGCCCTGCACCCAGCAGCCGGCAGGGTATACCGCCCCGTTGCCATGCCGTATGTACTAGCCTGGAGAAAGTCTCAGGTTCCAGCCAATGTTGCGTGCGCGGCGGCATAGACTCCTCCAGCGTGGTTTGTGTGAAATCGCGAAACTTCAGTTTGATAAAACGTTTGGTTGGCCGGTATTGTCTCTCGATATTGGCAAAGCGGCGCTCCAGTTCGGCAAGCACGTCATCCAGCGCTTTAATACCGGCCTCTACATTTGCTAAATCGACAGCGAAGGTGCGTTCAACGCTGATCGATTTTCGTACCCGCTCAGTTTTAACGGGGCGCTCGTCAATACCCTGCGCAAGATCGGCGAGCCTCTGCCCATATTTTCCGAATCGCTTGTGAAGCGTCGTAACGTCTAGCTGCTGCAAGTCGCCGCAGGTGATCACACCGAGTTTTTCCAGTTTTCCAGCGGTGACCTTACCAACCCCCATGATTTTTGAAACGGGCAGTTGCTCAACGAATGTCGCGATATCTGCCGGCGTTATGGTGAAGGTACCATCGGGTTTGTTCCAATCACTGGCGACTTTGGCGAGGAACTTGTTCGGTGCTACTCCGGCTGAAACGGTGATTCCCAATTCATTACGCGCCGAGTCGCGTATCTCGTTTGCTATGAGTGTTGCGCTGCCATGGTGAGCAGTACACCGGCTTACATCCAGGTACGCCTCGTCTAATGACAGTGGTTCAATGAGGGGGGTGTAGCGTGAAAAAATGTCGCGCAACTGGGTTGATACTTCGCGGTACAGCTCGAACCGTGGTTTCACAATGACGAGTTGCGGGCAGAGCTGGAGTGCGCGGGACGAAGGCATAGCTGATCTGACGCCAAAGGTGCGCGCGGCATAGTTACTGGTGGCGATCACGCCGCGCCCGGTTCGTCCGCCAACGGCAATAGGTTTGTCGCGTAGGCTAGGGTCTTCACGCATTTCCACGGATGCATAGAATGAATCAGCATCTACGTGGATAATTTTTCGTAGCGACGACTCAGTGCTTGCCATGGTCGTTGTTTAACGTGCCTGAGTAAGCGCCTACGCCGGAGCCGCTGCTGGCTCGGGTGTGTCAGCAACAGGCATAGACAGGGCGAACACTGTCCAGCCAGCTTTGGGTTCGAGTGCTTTGTCCTGCGTAAACCAGAAGAGCGTCTTGTTCTCGTCGATCGCAAAAATGGGCACAGCTCTGTCGGCATCGTTGTCTTCGCGCCACTGTGCATAATCGTAGGCGTCGCTCAACTGGGTGTTTTTCATTTGCGCTTCGTAACGGTAGATCAAACTGTATAGCTTGCGGTAACTCCAGTCTGGATCCAGTAGCGTACGGCCGGTGTAAAGTTCGTTAGCTCTGTGTTTACTGTGGGCCTTTTGCTCGGCAGACCCGGGCAAGATAAACGCCCGACGCGGGCCGAAATCTTCACGGAAGCGCAGCGCTGCCGAGGTGTTTACCGCGTGGTTTCGCGACAGCCCCAGCACGCCGCCCAACGTTGTTAGATCTAGGTGCAACTCCGCGTGTTCCGACATTGCGTTGCCGTAGTAGGTGTTTAGGCCTTCCATTCTCGCGGCACTGATGTTTTGCCAATCTGTGTCACTCAGCACCGTTTCAATATCCGCAGTTTTCAGCGCTTTGGCAATGGTCATGGCGACGGGGTTCGCGCCGATAATCAAATAGCCCTGCGTGTCCGGCGCATTCACGCCCAATAGCCGTGTCAGGTAACCCGCTGTCGCGCTTTGAATAAGCACTGTTCCAATAATGACGCTGAAAGCGAGGGGTACGATGAGTTCGGCGTTTTCAATATTGAGTGATTCGAGTTTGAGGGCGAACACTGCGCTAATGGCCGCAGCCACAATCCCTCGAGGCCCAACCCAGGCCAGCAGTAGCCTTTCGTTACGAGTAAGGTTGCTATTTATTGTCGAGAGAAAAACTTTCACTGGGCGCGCAATGAACTGCATCACCAGCAGAATACCGACGGCGCCCCAGCCCAGCGCAAGCAGCCCGCTAAACTCCAGTCTGGCGGACAGTATGATAAAGAGAGAGGACACCAGAATGATCGTCAGGCTCTCTTTGAAGTTTAGAATCTCGCGAGTATGCACGCCTGGCATGTTGGCCAGCCAGATACCCATGATGGTGACGGCGAGTAGGCCGGATTCATGCATGATTGTGTTCGATAGGGCGAAAGAGCTGGTCACGACAGCGATGGCGGCAAAATTTTGCAGAAATTCGGGAATGAGGCGGTGGCGCAGTAGTAGCCCAAAACCGTGACCTGCGACGATGCCCAGAATCAGGCCCGCGCCTATGGTCTGGCCAAACACGGCGAGAACATGCGACAGATCGGAGCTGGTTTCCTGCGCCACTATCCATTCAAACACTAACACCGCGAAAAGTGCGCCAAGTGGGTCGATCACAATTCCCTCCCAACGCAGCGTGCGCGCCAGAACGGCATTCGGTTTGACGGTGCGCAGCATTGGCATAATCACGGTAGGCCCAGTCACAACCATAATCGCGCCGAACAAAGCCGAGAGAGACCAACTCATACCGGTGAGATAATGTGCTGCCACGGTGGTGATGAGCATGTTAACGAGCGCGCCATAGGAGACAAGATTGCGCACTACGTCGCCAATCTCTTGAAATTCTGAGCGTTTGAGCGTGAGGCTGCCCTCGAACAATATGATCGCTACCGACAGCGAGATAATGGAAAAGAGCACATCGCCAAACAGTGCGTCTGGGTCCAAAACGTTGAATACCGGCCCCAGTAAGATGCCGGTGATCAGCAGGAAGAGGATCGCCGGTAGTTTGACGCGCCATGCGAACCATTGGCAGAGCAGGCCTAAGAGTCCAATGATACTTAGCATTAGCAATTCAGGTATTGGCATGGCGGTTCCTTGCGAGTTTCGCGGGCAATAATACGCGAATTTTTGTACCAGCGCTGCGCAGTTATCTGCACAAAGTTGCCCGAGCGTTCGGCTCGTGCTTCACTGCTTCGGTGCCCTGCGCGTGCAGCGGGCTTAGCAACTGATCCAAGGGCGGGTTATTTGCGTAATTGGCCGTGTCCTTGAAAATAAAACTGTATCTGCAACCCTAGGAATTCGCTGATGAAATTTGCCTACCACCCTACGATGTGCCCCGTTGATCAATACGTTCCTTTAGTGAAGGCCGCCGAGGAGGCGGGTTTCGACACGTTTACCTTCCCGGACAGTATCTGCTATCCCAAGGAGGGTTCAGATGTGTATCCCTATAATGATGACGGTACACGGGAGTTCCTCGACGGTGTGCCCTTTCTTGAGCCTTTCGTTGCAATTCCCTATTTGGCGGCGATTACCAAGAACATTCGGTTCACAACCTCGGTGGTAAAGCTCGCTATCCGTCAGCCGGTTATTGTGGCCAAGCAATTGTCTACCCTGGGCGTCATGCTCGGCGATCGTTTTGGTTTCGGCGTGGGCATTAGCCCATGGCCAGAAGATTTCATGGTCTCGCAGATTGCCTGGGAAAAGCGCGGCAAGCGAATGGACGAGATGATGGAGATCATCAACGGGCTCATGAGCGGCGAATACTTTGGCTACAAGGGCGAAATTTTTGATATTGAGCCGGTCAAACTGACACCCGTACCTGAGCACCACATTCCTTTACTGGTGGGCGGGCACGCAAAGCCTGCGCTGCGGCGCGCTGCAAAATTGGGCGACGGCTGGATTTCAGCTGGTTCTTCGCTGGAAGAGTTGCAGGAACACATTGGCCAGATAGAAGCGTTTCGTAAAGATTTCGGTCGAGAAAACATTCCGTTTGAATACCACGCCATGACAGAAGCGGCCTACTCAGTGAAGGGTTTGCAGGATTTGGTTGCAGCCGGCGTCACCGAGGTAATTATTGCGTTTCGTAATCCCTACGACGGCTCAGCCGACACGCAAACGCTGGAAGAAAAAATCGGCATGATCAACTGGTACGCCGAGAATGTGATTCAGCCCTACAAGGCCGCTTGATCACTTTCTGATCGCGTTGTCATCACGTGGTCAGTTGCTGTGTCTTGCGCAGGTAGGGCACGAACAGGAAGAAGCTCAGTAGGGTGAGCAGCGCAGCGAGTAAAAAACTCGAGCCTGGGTAGTAGAAGGGCGCGTCAGGCCCTGTAAAGTAGGCGAAAACGCCAGTCATTACCGGAGGCGAGACAATTGCCGCCAAGCTGGCCATGCTACCCAGCGCACCCTGCAGCTCACCCTGCGCGTTGGCTTCGATACGGGCTGACATAATGCCCTGCACCGACGGCCCGAGAAACCCTTGCGCAGCGCCCACTGTCATAAACAGAAAAACCATCCACGGCTGGCTGGCAAATGCGTAACCAAGCAGACTAAGAAACGCACAGGTCAGCCCTAAATAGGCGGTGATTCGCGAGCCGTATTTGTCGATGACCCAGCGAATGAGAAACGCCTGGCAGAACATCATCAGCACGCCCACATAAGCTAACGACAGTCCGATCTGGCTCTGGCTCCAGTCGAATTTTGCGATGGAAAAGTACGCCCAGATAGATGGTAGTGCCTGATGGGCTATCAGGAAGAAGAAATACGCAATCATTAACCCCATCACCATCGGGTGCTTGCGTATCTGCGCAAAAGCGCCAAGAGGGTTAGCTCGCTTTATGTCTAAGGGTCGCCGGTTTTCCTTTGCTAGGGTCTCAGGTAGAGCAAAGTAGCCAAAGGCGGCGTTGAGTAGGGCGAGAACCCCGGTTGCATAAAACGGCACCCTGGGCCCGATTTCTCCCATTAAACCGCCCAGTACCGGGCCAAGAATAAAGCCACCACCAAAGGCAGCGCCCATCAACGCGAAGTTTTTTGCGCGCTCTTCGGGCGGAAAAATGTCGGCAATATAGGCATTGGCGATAGCGTAAGTGGAAGAGGCGCTGCCAGCAATGATCCGGCCGATGATCAGCCATGTTAGCGTTGGCGCCCACCCCATCATCAGGTAATCCAGACCGTAGGCAACCAGCGACAGTAGCAACACCGGCCGTCGCCCATAGCGATCTGACAGGTTGCCCATGATGGGTGAAAAGAGAAACTGCATGAGCGCGTAGAGAAACAGTAGCCAGCCACCGTACATTGCGGCGCGGCTAAGATCTTCGCCGGTGACTTCCATGATGAGTTGGGGCATCACTGGCATGATCACGCCGAAGCCTATGGCATCCAGCAGTACCGTAATAAATATGCAGGTTAGAGCAAGCCTGCGGTTCTTGACTGCGACGGCTGAACTCACAGCGTTACCCTATTCGGTGAGCGTTTAAAGAGGAGCGTATTGATTGCGAGGGCGGCGAAATCAGAAATCCCAAACAACTCCGCCGTAGAAACCTTCTACCTGTGCATCTACCAGCTCGTCGCCATCGCTGTAGTCTATGTCGAAAAGTCGGTAACCCAACTCAAGTTCGAGCCCTGCAAAGACTTCCCAGCCTACCGCCCCTGTCATATCCGACAGGCTGTCGCCATCGTAGTTGACATAATTGCCGCTGGCGCGAATTTTCCAGCCGGTGAACGGGAGATCAATCTGCGCCCGAACGTACAGCAGAGGCAGGATGTCGTCTGCATCCGCGCTGGCGGTAATACCCTCTAAGGAAGTTAACTCGACGTTCGCATCAAATTTCCGTGCAGTGAGGCCCAGATCCAAGTTAAGCCAATTGTCCAGTACTTCGTAGTACAGCGTGGCATCGGTATGCGTGAGCTGTAGCTCGCCGGTGACTTCCCCTTCCAGTTCGACACCATCAAAAATCGTGCTGCCAATAACGCCATTGCCTTCTGTTGACGAGCGGGTGTGTTGAACGAGCAGATTGGGAATGACAGGCACGGGATGCTCGATAGAAAAATAGATTTGATAGTCTGCTTCGTCATCAACGTCAAACGAAGAGTCAAAGTTGATAAAGTCGCCACCATCGCGGGCGCGAGCATCGTATTCTTGAGCCCACAGGTTGATGCCCACTGTGCCGCCCAGCGTGTCGGCGTAAGCGCCGGTGGCCATTGATGTCGCGAGTAGGGCGCCTGCACCCCAGAGAATATTCTTCTTTAACATAGCCTTCCCTCCGTTGATTTGATGGTAGCGCACCCTCTAAGGGTCACTCTGTGTGATATTGCCGACAATTGGCCTTTCCTTGCGCTATGCTGTTGTCGTCCTGAATTTCATGAAACAACCGGAGGCGCTCGTCATGTCCAGAATCCTGCGCGGCATCACTGCTGCTTTGATGGCAGTTTTACTACCTGCAATGCTTGGTGCAGCGGCGTCATACAGCCCCAGTGCTGATGCGGCTGCCCACACACTCTCGGCTGATGTTGTGGCCAAGTTACCTGCGGAACGTAAAGGCAAGGTACTTCTTTATGGTGCCTATGGGTTTACCGGCAAAGGCATAGCGCGGCTTGCCAAAGAGTACGGTATTACCCCAATACTCTCGGGAAGAAACGAAGAAAAGTTGAGTGCTTTTGCCGGTGAGGTTGGATTGGAATACATCACCCTGAGCCTGGATGACAACCACGCTAATCTGGTAGAGATACTGCGCCACTTTGAGCTGGTGTTGCATATCGCCGGCCCATACACCTTCACTGCCAAGCCAATGCTGGATGCGGTGGTAGAAGCGGGTACCCACTATGTCGATCTAACCGGTGAAAACCACGTAATACTCGACCAGCTTGATCGCCACGAGGAATTTGTGGCGGCCAATGTGATGGTAATGCCTGCTGTCGGCTACGACGTAGTGCCCACAGACTGCCTGAATATGTATGTCGCACAGAACCTCTCCGAGCCTACTTTGCTGGTATTGGAAATGAACGGCAATTACACCGATGTTGAGGGTACGCCCGCAAGCCGTGGCACCATTAAATCGGCATTGGAATTGCTCTCACGACCATTGCAGCTGCGCATAGATGGAAAAATGGTGGAGTCCGTCGAGCCAAAAGTGATAGAGCGTGAGGTGGACGGACAAACGCAAACGCTGTTGCAAATTCCCTGGGCGGATATGGTGACATCCTGGGTAAGCACAGGTGTGCCCACGATCGAGGTATATCAGCTGCAGGATGGCACAGTACCGGGCTGGTTACCTTGGCTTGCGCAGCGCGAGTGGGGCAAGAAATTACTTGTGTGGGCGATCGATACCTTTGCTCCCGAGGGTCCACCGCCGGAAGCCCAGGAAAACCGCCAGACCAGGCTTGTGTCCACCGCTACTAATAGAGCCGGTGAAACGTTTTCTGCTGAGATGATCACGCCGGAGCCTTATCGCTTAACTTTTCATAGCACACTGATTATCGCCAATAAAATACTGGCAGGGCAGTGGTCGCCGGGCTTTCAAACCCCGGCAAAAATGTATGGTTCAGAGTTGGCGCTGGAAATCCCGGGCGTTACTCGCCGCGATCTATAGTCGCAACAGGTTAGGCGGGGTATGACTTTGTTGCCATCGCTGAAATGACTCGCTAGTGTTGGCCTAGCAATAATAAAACGTGTTTGATTGGTTTCGCGGAGATCGCCCATGGCTGAGCAAGTCCCTACCGTATGTCGCTTATGCATCGCCCATTGCGGCGTGTTAGCCACTGTTGAAGATGATAATGGCCGACGAAAAGTAACCCGAGTTGAGGGTGACCCTGAGAATCCATTGTTTAAAGGTTACACCTGCCCGAAAGGCCGGGCGTTGCCCGATTTACACAATCACGAAGGCAGATTACTGCACTCTCAGAAACGTCAGGCAAACGGCAGCTTTACGGCCATAGGCAGTGCCGAGGCCGCCGTCGAGGTGGCAGACAAAATACAGGCGATTGTTGATGAATTCGGGCCGCGGGCGGTGGCTTTTTATGTCGGCACGCCAAACGCTGGCACGCCGACCGCTGCCAGTATGGGCAATGCTTTTATGCGCGCGATTGGTTCGCGCATGTTTTTTACCTCAAACACGATAGACCAACCCGGTAAGCAAATTTCAACGGCATTGCACGGCAAGTGGTTGGGCGGTGAGCCCGACTTTGAAAAAGCCGATGCCTGGCTGCTGGTGGGTAACAACCCAATCATCTCAAAGTCGGCGGGTATTCCCGGGCACAACCCGGCGCAAAAATTGAAAGAAGCTCAGGCCCGTGGGCTGCAGTTGATTGTGATTGACCCGCGCGTTTCCGATACCGCGCGCAAAGCCGCTATTCACTTGCAGTGTCGCCCAGGCGAAGATCACGCCATTCTGGCGGGCATGTTAAACATCATTTTTTCTGAAGAACTGCATGATGCCGAATTCGCCGCCGATAATGTGCAAGGGTTAGACAGTTTGCGTGAAGCAGTTCAGGGTTTTACGCCTGAGTATGTGGCTGACCGTGCGGGTATAGATGCGCAAGACTTGCAGGCGGCTGCGCGGCTGTTTGCAACCTCGACATCTCGGCACGCAAACAGCGGTACCGGCCCCAGCTTTTCCATGTACTGCAATTTGAAGGACTATCTGGTTGCTTGTTTAAACACCGTCTGCGGCGCTTACGTGCGAGAGGGTGAACCCGTGACGCGGCCCAATGCGATGCTGCCGGCTTACACACCCAAGGCGCAACCGTTTGCGCCCTTCAAGGCTTGGGGGTTTGGTGAGCAGCTGAGGGTACGTGGTTTGACAGACACCGCTGCGGGCATGCCGACGGCTGTCCTGGCCGACGAAATACTCATGCCAGGCGAGGGCCAGGTAAAGGCGCTGATTTGTATTGGTGGCAACCCGATGGCTGCGTGGCCAGATCAACGTAAAACCCAACGGGCGATGGAAGCGTTGTCGTTGCTGGTGACGCTTGATGTCGAGATGTCCAGTACGGCGCGAGTCGCGGATTACGTGATTGCCTGTAAACAAACACTAGAAACGCCGGGAATGAGCCAAAGCGGGGAAGCCATCAAGTACTTTGGCTCCGGTATTGGGTTCTCCAGCGCGTACGGGCAGTACTCACCAGCGATAGCCGATGTTCCCCATGGGTCTGACCTGATTGAAGAATGGGATTTCTTTTATCAGATGGCCGATCACCTTGGCCATGAGTTGTATTTTGCCTGTGCCTTTGGGTTTTCAAAATATCAGGAAGCCGCTTACGAGGTGATGGCCGTTAGCCGCACCGATAAACCTCGCACGGAAGATTTTTACGAAACGATTTGCGCAAACTCCCGTATTCCGCTGGAGGAAGTTAAAAAGCATCCGCATGGGCAGGTGTTTGATGTGCAAGTGTTGGTTGAGCCGCGCGATGCTGACTGTGATGCGCGGTTAGAGTGTGCGGACCCAACCATGTTGGCCGAGCTAGCCGAGGTGTTTGCTCAGGATTATCAGGCTGAGCATAACGATTCTGAATTTCCGTTCCGTTACATTCCACGTAGGCAAAACAACTTCATGAATTCTTCTGGGCGCTCTATCGCAAAGCTAAATGGCGGTAAGCCCTGGAACCCGATTTACATGCATCCAAACGATATTGCCCAAGTGGGTGTGGATGCGGGGGAGATGGTACGCATCAGCACAAAGCAGGACAGTATTGTTGCGCAGGTTGAAGCGGATGAAACCCTGCGGCCCGGTGTGGTCGCTATCGCTCACGCTTTTGGTGGGTTGGTTGAGGAGGATGATCGGTATAAAGAGCTGGGTTCAAACACTGGCCGGTTAGTACTTTCCGATGTTGATGCAGACCCAATAACCGGCATGCCGCGGATGGGGAACATCCCAGTGGCGATTGCAGCGTGTTAGTCAGTGACGCTGGGTTTTAATAGGTGCCTTTAATTTCGGCCTGACTTTTGCGTGAGGCCAATACCCAGCAGCACAATCGCTAACCCAAAAAACTGTGTCCAATGCGCTTGCTCGTTTAAAAATAGTACGCCAGCCGAGAATGCGATTGCAGGAATAATGTAGTTGATCAGCGAAAGAAACGATGGTCCGCAGTCTGTCACCACCTTGAAGTAAGCCCAGGTGGCCAAGCCTGTTGATACAACGCCAAGTAGCAATGCCGCCATAAAGTCTGGCACTACCGCCATTGTTAGCTGTGGCTGTTCGAGGGCGAGGCTGATGGGTAGCAGTATCATTGAGCCCACCAGCAAAGCGCCTACGGCCATTACCAACACATTAATTTCTTCGGGTACACGTTTGGTGTAAACCGTGTTGGCAGCATAGGAGAGCGTTGCCGCTAGCACCACGAGTTGAGCGAACAGCTCGCCGCCGAAGTGACCACCCAATACATCACCGCCCACCAAAACGGCAACGCCCAGAAACCCCAGCATGACACCCACTAACTTGCGCCTTGTGAGCCCGTCACCGGCGACAAAATAATGCGACAGCACCATGGTGCTGATTGGCATCAATGCCATGAGCAAGCCAGCCTGCGCACTACTGATGCGTGTCTCGGCCCATGCGATGAGGGAAAAGGGCAGGGCGTTTCCGAAGATGGCCAGAATCGTAAAGCGCGGCCACCAGGGCCCTAGGGGCGGAAGTCGATGACCCTGCCAGCGCATCAGCACGTAGAGCGTAAGTGTGCCCACGCTCAGTCGTATCGCCACGATAGTGATCGGGCCAAAAGAGCCCAGCGCTACCGCGATGAGATAAAACGCAAAGCCCCAGGCGATGCTGAGAAAACCCAGCAGCGCCCAGTGAGACAGGCGAGGCTGTTGCAAGGTATGCACGGTCTTTACAGGTTTGTGGCGGTTTTGCTACTGCGGTCCTTCAAGCGACTTATGCGCTCAGGTCGTAGCGAACAGGCATGGATTTTAACCCGCCGACAAAATTTGCCTGCGCCCATGACTGTGTGCCCGCAAACTCGATATGCTTCAGTCGCGGCAGAAGCTCACGGTAAAACCGCGCCACTTCCATGGTGGCCAGGTGCATACCCAGACACATGTGCTGTCCATATCCGAAGGCAAGCTGGGGCTTTGGATCGCGGGTAATATCGAGGGTGTTGGGGTTGGCGAAGGCTTGCGGATCGCGGTTGGCCGCTGGAAACCAAAGAACCAGGTTGTCGCCGGCTTTGATTTTCTTTCCGCGCAGTTCTAGATCTTCTGTTGCAGTGCGCACCATGTGGCGCACCGGCGATACCCAGCGCATCAGCTCTTTGCTGGCTTGATCGTCAAGGTCTGGGTTGTCGCGCCATAGCGCCATTTGCTCAGGCTGATCGATCAAGGCTTTCATGCCCGCGCCCAATACCGCGGCAGTCGTGTCGTGCCCGGCGGTAGCAGTGATGATGAAGTAACTCATTTGATCCATTTGATCCATCGGCTTGCCGTCAACTTCGGCGTTGGCCAGTACCGTTGCCAAATCGTCCGATGGATTCTTCTTGCGGTCTTCCACAACCTCTGTGAAGTACTGGCCGAGCTCAAAGAGCGTGCCCAATGCTTCAGAAGAGCCTTCTTGATCGCGTTGTAAATCGGGGTCCTGTGGGCCAAAAATTTCCTGTGTCAATTTCAGCATGGTGGCTTCAGACTGACGCGGTAGGCCAAGAATCGACATAATGATGCGCAGCGGATAGACCAACGCAACGTCTTTCACGAAATCGCACTCGCTGCCCATGTCCTGCATTTTGTCGACATATTCTTTGCACAGCCCCTGAATCTCGGCGTCCAGCTTGTCTATAGAGCGAGGCAAAAACCAGTCACGCGATACGCGGCGCATTTTCAGGTGCTTGGGTTGATCCATATGGATGAGTGTTTCAAGACCATTGCGCGTACCGAACTGGTCGAGCATTAGCTGCTCAGCTTCGATAGGCATTAGCACTGTGCGCGGTGCGCTTAAAAATTTATCATTCTGGCTGCCGATACTTTTGATGTCGTCGTAGCACACCAAATTCCAAAACGGCTCGTATTCGGGATGTTCTACCCATGACACCGGGTCATTCTCTCGCAGGTGGTCAAACAGCCCATGCATCGTGTCTTCAGGGCCCATAATTTCTACGTTTAACACATCGGCAGGTTGGTAATTAGGCACAGCCATATAACTCCGTTGTTTGGGTGGGTAGCGCGGTAGATACGTGAAGCTTTAAGCGCACTATCATCTCTTTTTGTGGTGGCGTGGGCAAATTTACCGTTTGGTCTTTTTGCCGCGGGCTTTGCGTGCTTTCTCTTTCTGCAGTTTCTCTTCTCGTAAACGCTGTACTTGTTCTTCTTCTGCTTGAATCATGTCAGGCGTTTCCAGTGATATCGCGCCCAGCGCGCCTGCCCGAAATTCATTCACAATAATCGCAGATGCTTTAGTCACATCAACACGGCCGCCAGCGCGCAGGCAGCCTCGCTGTGCGCCGATGTGTTCCAGTAATTCGAACTCTGTTTGGGGTAGTTCGGCCAACTCAAATCGTTCCCGTACGTGCGTGGGATACTGCTCCAACAAATACCCGCACAAGTAGGCTGCTATATCGTCTATTTCGATAGCGGTATCGCGTATGGCCCCACTCGCTGCCAGCCGGTAGCCGCTTTGCTGGTTTTCTATTTTCGGCCAGAGAATCCCGGGTGTATCCAGAAACATCAGGCGATCGTGAATCTTTATGCGCTGCAGCCCTTTGGTAATGGCGGGCTCGTTGCCGGTTTTGGCCACTTTTCTATCGGCTACAGTGTTAATGAGTGTGGATTTACCGACGTTGGGGATGCCCAATACCATGGCAAACACCTGCGAGCGCGACTTCGAGGGCTCCGGGACAAACTTGTCTACAAGGCTAATGACGCGTTCAGCGCGGTCACCATCTTCCAGGGTTGAGCGCAGTGTTTTTACCGAGTCTGACTGTTCGAAATGGGCCTGCCACCTGGCAGTAATCTCGTCGTCCGCCAGATCGGCTTTGCTTAAGATTTTGATGCAGGGTTTATCGGCGGCCAGCTCGGCGATCATTGGGTTTTGGCTGCTGTAGGGCAGGCGGCAGTCGAGTAGTTCAATGATGACGTCGACATCAGGCAAGGCCTCACGCATGTTCTTGGTGGCCTTGTGCATGTGGCCGGGGTACCAATTAATTGCCATGGTGTTAGTGCTGCTCTGGGGTTCTTGTAGACCACCAGATGAGCGCTAGTAGGCCCACCTGTACGATAAGCCTTATCGTGAGGAATGCCTCAGGCACATCAGGGAAGAGCTGTGGGTTGAGCCACATGTGAACATTCACGGGTGTTACGCAGATCACCAGCAGGATCAGGCAGTTGCCTGCAAGCTGCCTGAACTTTGGCAGCAGAATGCCTATTGCCCCCAGAATCTCGAACACGCCACTGATATACACCAGCTCAAGGTGCCACGGAATATAGTCAGGCATGATGCTGGTAAAAAATGTCGGCCCAACAAAGTGGTAAATACCGCCGCCCATGAACCATAGAAATACGATCGCTAAGCCAAGGTGTTTTAACATAAGCACGGGTTGTCCTGAGTGGGTTTTACGCGGTTGCCTAGTCTGAACGAGTCGCCGCCAATATGCAGCAGCTTTTCACTGGATTGTTCCCGCCCAGCGCATTACATTTGTCGTTATGAAAAAAGTTGTGAAGATATTGGGTGTTGGGTTGGCACTGTTGGTGGTGTTGGGTAGCTGGCCTGCTTACAGCATCTACCAGGAGCTGCGTAAGGGCGCAAGCGAAGACCCTTTGGTGTGGGAAAGTGCCATTGCTAGCCTTGAGTCCGCCACGCGTGACATTTACCCCCCGGGCGTCCCCGTTGTGTTTGTGGGTAGCTCCAGCATTCGGCTTTGGAGCTCTCTGCATATGGATATGCAGCCGATCCCTATTGTCCAACACGGCTTTGGCGGAGCTAAGCTCAACGATGTTGTGCACTATGCGGATCGTCTGATTACGGCCTACGAGCCACGCGCAGTCGTGGTTTTTGCGGGTACCAACGATATTGATCCGCGCGCCAGTAAAAAGCCTGAGGTGTTACTGGCCAGCTATCAATCGCTGGTTGCGAAGATCACTGCGCAGCAGCCAGACTTGCCCGTGTTTTTCATCAATGTTACTCCCTCGCCGCTACGATGGGAGGTCTGGTCAATTGCACAGCAAACGAATGCGCTCATTAAACAGTACAGTGAGCAACACCCAAATCTGCACGTCATCGACACGGGTCCAGCGCTGCTGGGTGCCGATGGCGTTCCTGCAAAGGATAACTATCGCCTGGATGGCTTGCATCTAAGCTCGAAAGGTTATGCGATTTGGACTCAGATTATTCGCGAGCGGCTACTGGACGAACTTGGCCCATTCTGAACAGGCTACTTAAGGTGCGCCACCGCTGCTTTATCGCCAGTCGCGCTCTGCTAACACTATGATCTCAAAAATTCGTTTTTTGTTTCCCCGCGATCTCTCTGATGCTGATATTGCATTGCTGTTGCTATTGGGAGCAGCGTTTGTTGTTGGTCATTACGATTTGACCACCCTGACACTTGCCGTGCCGCACGTGCAGGCAACGTTCGCTGTTCCCGAAGATGAACTCGGGCAGATGATTGCGATTATTCGGCTTGGCGCAATTCCTGCGATTCTGCTTGCTCTGGTGGCAGACAGAATGGGCCGGCGCCGCCTGCTCATGGCAACGCTGATCGGCATGTCTGTTTTCACACTGGCAACGGCTTTTGCGCAGACGCCAAACCAATTCATGCTTTTTCAGTCGATGGTGCGGCTCTTTGGTTCTCTGGAAGAAATTCTGGCTGTGGTGTACGCGCTGGAAACACTTCCTGCCCGACATCGCGGCTGGGGCGTCGGTTTTCTGGCCGCAATGGGCGGTATCGGTACCGGCGTAGGTTCGTTGCTATACGGTGTGGTGGACTATTTGCCAGGGCAGTGGCGGGCGATGTACGGGCTAGGCGGCCTCGCCATTCTGTTGGTTTTCTGGCTACGCCGAAATTTGCCAGAGTCTACATTGTTTTTGGAACAGCGCGCCCAAACCAGGAATGAGCCAGCGGTATCGCCGCTAGCCCCATTGATAGAGATACTCACTAAGCATCGCCGCCCCATCATTGCGCTAGCTGTTATTGCAAGCGCGTTCTGGTTTCAGGTGACGGCGGTCGTTAATTTCATGTCTAAGTATCTGCAAGAAGTGCATTCCTATACAACGTTGCAGGTCAGTGCCTTGTTTATAGTTTCTGGAGTGTTGGCAGTTGTCGGCAATATTGCTTCGGGTACGGCCTCCGATAGATTTGGCCGCAAGCCTTTGCTGGCGGGTGCGATTATTGTGAACTGCACGGCAGCACTGGTGTTTTACAATGCTAGCGGCTTTTGGCTGCCTGTAGCGTGGACATTAACGTTAATGAGTTTTTTGGTCGTGGATCTAATTACTTACACGCTAGCGGGAGAGCTGTTTCCCACATCATGTCGCTCTACATCGTCCACGATACGCAGCCTGTTTTCCGTGCTGGGCGCCGCTGCCGGGCTGGCGTTTGAAAGTTATCTTTACGCCATCACGGGTAGTCATGCGCAAGCATTGTCGTTTATGACTTTTAGTTCCCTGCTGGCGCTGCCTGTGGTTGCGTGGATGCTGCGCGAGACAGCCAACACTGAATTGCATTAGCGCTCTCAAGGCGTTTGACGTTGTGTTAAGTCGGTTCGATGGTGGCGTGTAGCTGTGATACGCTTGCTATAGCAAGCCTGTGTAGACACTGCTCTTAAAATAATAATATTGCCCACGAGGTTGTTTATCACTCACCAGATTCTTGATCCTCAGGTTATCGAAGACCCTTACCCCTTTTTTAAGGCGCTTCTGGCAGAAGCGCCTGTATACCGCGTGCCCGGAACACCGGTGTATCTCGTTTCATCCTGGGATTTGATTCATCAAGTACTGCGTAATCAGGACGATTATTCTGCGCATCTGACTGGAATTTTGATGACGTCCGACGATGGCAAGCCGGCTTTGTTCGATCTTGCCGCTTTCGGCGGCACCATAGATGCCATCGCTAATGCCGATGAGCCCTTTCACTCGGTTCATCGCCGCCTTGTGACGCCGTTTTTCACTGCCCGAAGGGTTGATGCACTGGAAAACGAAGTGCGCGAGTGGGCCCGTTCAGGCGTGCAGGCACTGGTCGATGCCAGCGGTGGCGACTGCGTCACTGATTTGGCTAACGCGATTCCTGTGAAAGTGACGGCCAGACTGCTTGGTCTGCCGATCAATGATGTCGATAAGTTGCTCGATTGGGCCTTCAGTGGCGGAGAGATACTATCGGGTACTGCAACGTTGAAAGACTTGGCTGAAGCGGGTGACGCCACCAGTCGCATGCGTGCCTACCTCAGTGCACATTTTGGCGCTGCATTGGCCAGTGCGCCGGCTGCCGAGCCCGGCAACTTAT
The DNA here is from genome assembly GCA_045106775.1 of Halioglobus sp. Taxonomy (GTDB): domain Bacteria; phylum Pseudomonadota; class Gammaproteobacteria; order Pseudomonadales; family Halieaceae; genus Marimicrobium. The sequence continues at coordinate 18,939 of JBGCFE010000007.1, read as the reverse complement.
TAGAGGCGCTGGCAGTGGGGGTGTTTGAAAACCAAATCAGCGAAGACGATGCGATTGGGATTCTTGTGGTAATGGTCGGAGCCGCAGCGGAGTCCACCTCTAGCCTCGTGGGCAGCGCCATTCGTTTGTTGGCGCAGGATCTCGTGTTGCAGGGCCGTTTGCGCCGAGCACCACAGCTGCTGGAGCCGTTTATTGAGGAGGTTGTGCGTCTGGAGTCACCGTTTAAAGGGCACTACCGCGAAGTGATACAGGATACGGATCTAGGCGGCGTTAAGCTGTCGGAAAAATCGCGGGTCTTTCTGCTTTGGGCGGCTGCGAATCGTGACCCTGAAGTGTTTAATCAGCCTGACGAGTTAGACATCAGCCGCGGTAATCTCAAAGAGCATTTGGGCTTTGGCCACGGTATCCATTTTTGTGTGGGTGCTCGAGTCGCCCGCATGGAGCTGAGAGTAATTTTAGAGGCTCTTTTGACGCAAACGAGCGAGTTTACGATCAGCGCTGACCATACTGTGCACCATCTATCGAGTATCTTCGTGCGGCGCTTACCCCAGCTCCATTTGGCGGTTCGGAGCGCTTAAAAAGCAGCAAAATATTCCTGATTGACGCTGTCATATAAAACCCTCCTGCGCGACACTAATGGTTAAACACCGGCGTGGAGGGGATCATGCACCTGTTAAACCGAATGTGGCTAAAGCCAGCCTTCATACTCATTGCCGCTTTTGCCTTGACTGCCTGTGGTGGCGGTGGCGGGGGTGGTTCTGATGCCCCAGTTGAACCCAACCCGCCGGTAGAGCCACCAGCACCACCACCACCAGCACCACCCGAGCCAGAGGTGTTGACTGAGAATCAGGCTGCGCGTTTCCTTAGCCAGTCTACCTTTGGCCCCAGCCAGTCCGCTGTCGATGGATTGATCGACAGCGGCGCCGAAGCCTGGCTGCTCAACGAATTCGACAAGCCTGCAACACTGCTACTGCCTAGGGTCTTGGCTGGTTTTGGCGCGGACGGTGAATTCCGTGATGATCGCGGAATGCCGCTGCCCGGCGTTGTTTTTCTCGGTTCCGACGCATTTTGGCAGGTTGCGATAGAGGGCGACGACCAACTTCGACAGCGTATGGCCTTCGCGCTCTCGCAAATTTTGGTTATCTCAGTGAACAGTGCCCTGGTGCAGTACCCGCAAACGGTAGCCCACTATGCGGATATCCTGGCTGAAGGTGCATTTGGTAACTATCGTGATCTACTCACTGCGATAACCTATTCACCGGCTATGTCGATTTATCTCACCTATTTACGCAATGAAAAAGCAGACCCCGCCACGGGCAGAGTGCCGGATGAAAATTATGCCCGAGAGATATTGCAGCTCTTTACGCTGGGTTTGATTGAGCTTAACCCCGATGGTAGTCCGCTGTTAAACGAAGACGGCAGCCAGAGAGAACTGTATGACAATGACGACGTTACCGAGCTAGCCAAAGTCTTTACCGGGCTGAGCGTACCTGGTATCGGTTTCAATGCGCCTTTACGTTTCACACCACTGACGGCATTTTATTCACCATTGGAAATGTTTGATGCGTTTCATTCTGCAGAGCCTAAACAGTTTCTGGGTACCACAATTCCAGCTAATACGGGGGGCGAAGAAACGATCGAGCTGGCGTTAGATGCCATCTTTGCTCACCCCAATGTTGGTCCGTTTGTGGGTCGGCAATTGATACAGCGATTTGTGACGAGCGCGCCGTCACCAGCCTATGTGCAGCGAGTGGCCGGCGCGTTTGATTCAGGGAGCTATACGCTACCCTCGGGAACACAGGTGGGAACGGGAGCGCGGGGCGATCTCAAAGCCGTTATCGCCGCGGTACTGTTTGATGAGCAAGCGCGAGACGACGCTATGACTTTGCAGGATGAGCGCTTTGGCAAGTTACGCGAGCCAATCCTGCGTTTTACGCATTGGGCACGTGCTTTCGAAATAAATTCTGCGGACGCCTCGAATGAGTTGCTCCTCAAAGATACCGCCAGGCCGGATTTGCTGGGGCAGCAAGCGTATCGCTCACCTTCTGTTTTTAACTTTTACCGGCCCGGTTATATCGCGCCCGGTACGGAAACCGGCGATGCAGGGCTCACTGCGCCAGAGCTGCAAATCACGACTGCCAGTTCTATCGTGGGTTATCCCAATTTCATGACGGCTTACGCTTTAGGCTTATCGAGCCAGGCAGGGCCGGGGCGTAATGAACCACAGGCTTATCAGCCCGATTATTCGACACAACTTGAACTGGCTAACGATGCTGACGCGTTGTTAGACAATCTCGATACCTTATTAACCCACGGCGCGCTAAAAAGCGAAAGCCGCTCGCGCATCATCGAGGTATTAGATCTGATACCGGCGGACGATGAGGAGGGGCGGCTACTGCGCGCACAGCTGGGTATTATTTTAGTGATGACAACCCCGGAATATATTGTTCAGCGTTAACTGCGCTGTTATTGATAGTCGATAGGAAAAGCGCTATGCAAAATCGTAGATCGTTTCTGAAATCTAGCCTGGCCGTACCCATGATGATGTCCGGTGGCTCACTCCTGGGGGCCTTTGCTGGAGCCAATGCTCAGGCGATGGATACCAGCGGGTATAGAGCGCTTGTCTGCGTATTCTTGTTTGGCGGCATGGATTGTCACGATACGGTATTGCCCTACGATCAGGCCTCGTACAATGAATACGCGCAGATTCGCGCATCCTTACTGGCTTCGTATGCGGGACTGGATGGTGGCTCATCTCGTACACTGGGCAGCTTGCTGCCGTTAGATCCGCTGACGCCCGCTTCAGGTGGTAGGCAGTTTGCACTGCCACCGCAGATGAGTGCCTTGCATGGATTGTTTGGCCAGGGCAATGCTGCAATTGTGGGTAATGTGGGCCCGCTCTTACGGCCGACAGATGCGCAGAGTTTTTTCACCGGCGCAGGTGAGTTGCCTGCCCGATTGTTCTCGCACAATGATCAACAATCGACGTGGATGTCTTTTGCCCCTGAAGGCTCACAGCTGGGCTGGGGCGGGCGCTTCGGTGATATCGCCGTTCAGGGTGGCTCGAATGCGGATGCCGTATTTTCCCAGATTTCTGTTTCCGGCAACTCGCTGTTTCTTACCGGCGATACGGTGTCACCGTTTCAAATTGGTACAGACGGTGTGCCTAACATTCTGCTGTTAGAAGAAACTGAGGACGGTTTCATCGGCGACCTTTTGCTTGACCACTTTAACTCCGCAGGTGTGCAGCGCAGTAACCTGTTTGAGCGCGATTATGCCAACATTAGTAGAGTCTCACTGGAGGCGAATGACACCTTAGACGCAGCGCTATCACAGGGCTCTTCTGTCAGCACACCGTTTCCAGCCAGTAGTTTAGGCGCACAGCTGCGCGCAGTAGCGCAAACGATTGCCGTGCGTGAAACTCTGGGTGCTACGCGGCAGGTCTTTTTTGTCTCTGCAGGTGGTTTTGATACCCACTCAACACAGGCGCAAGACTTGCCCGGATTGCAGCAAAACATTTCGGATTCCATTGCCGCTTTTTACACGGCGACTCAGGAGCTTGGGGTAGAAAATGAAGTGACTACGTTCACTGCCGCCGATTTTGGTCGTACCCTGACGGTCAATGGTGATGGCACTGATCATGGCTGGGGCGGTCACCACTTCGTTGTTGGGGGAGGCGTTAATGGCGGTGATATCTACGGCGGTATCCCTGAGGCCACGTTGGGTCATAGCCAGGATGCTGGCAATGGTCGGCTCATTCCCACCTCGTCTGTCGAGCAATTTGCTGCTCCTCTGGGTCGTTGGTTTGGGTTGAACGAGTCCGAGCTGAGCACCGCGCTGCCCGGCCTGGCTAATTTTCCTGCGGGTTCTCTAGGTTTCCTTTGAGCCAGGTCAGTAGAGGTTATCGTGTCTTCCATCGCTGCCAGTCATAGTTACAATTGGAACACTAAAGCGCAGAGGACAACTGTGGTTCAACCGGTGTTGGAACAATTACAACTTCAGCACGCCGACAATTTTGGTTGGGCGCTGGCTTGTTGTGCCTGGCATCGCGACAGCGCAGAGGATGTATTGCAGGAGGCCTATTTACGTGTTGTCGATGGGCGCGCATCGTTTGGTGGCAAGTCGACGCTAAAAACCTGGTTTTTTTCCGTTATCAAACGCGTTGCAGCGGAGACACACCGCACACAGCGCCGACATGCATTGCTCAACCTGCGAGCTTTGGTGCCGGGGCACTCAGAGATGATGGCGCCGCAGGTGAGTGATGCCGACGCATTGTCAGACGCAGTTGCGTTGACAGAATCAGATACGCAGTTGCGTGGCGCGTTGTTGCAGCTTGCACAGAGGCAGCGAGAAGTGTTGCACCTGGTGTTCTACAGCGAAATGACTCTGGAAGATGCGGCGTTAACGTTGCAGATATCGATTGGCTCTGCGCGAACACATTATCATCGCGGCAAAGAGCGCATGGGGCAACTGTTAGAGCTTGGTGCAGACGATGAATAGCGGTAGAGAAAAAAATACATCTCGAGACGAGCAGTTGGCGGCCAGGTTTGCGCAGTTACGCCGCAGCGAGCTTGCAGATTTGCCGGTTGCACCCAGCGAACAGGAGTTGCTGGCAAAAACGCAAAGCGATTTGGTTCCGGTGGACGTTGGGTCTGGCATAGCACAAGGTTTGGGAGGCGGGCGTTCGCGCTTAGGGCGGCCCTCTTTGGCTCTTGCCGCGGCCATATTGTTTGCCACTGTGGTGGTTTTGCAGATGCCCTCGCAACAGGCAGATCCTGCTGATCTATATCTCGATGTTATGGCTGGCTCGGCGTTCACCACGGATCCGCTTATGCAGCTTTCAACGGGTTTGGCACCCGAGAGCACAACGTTACCGCGCTTGTTCGATGTGCAAATAGATCAAGCGGATTGGGCGCAATGATTAAATCAAAGTTTACAGCGAAAGGAATTTTTTTCATGAGACGTGTTTGTATGTTGTTGGGGGTCGTCATCGTTCTGTCACTCTCCGTTGCTACGCCGGTTACTGCGCAACGGATTACCAATGGTGCCGAGAACCGCGAACTACTGCGTATGGGCCTGTATCCGCCAGACCTTCTCATGCGCCACCAGCAAAAGTTGGGTATCACAGACACGCAGCGTAAGCGTATTGCTGCGTTAGTCAGAGATTTTCAGGAGGAAGTGGCTGACCTGCAGTGGAATCTGCAGAACGATCAGCAGACCCTGAATCAGGCGCTTAGCGGCTATCCAATATCAGCAGCTGACACCCTGGAGCATGCACAAAAAGTGCTTGTTCTTGAGAGCGAGTTCAAGCTTGCTCACTTCAGGCTGTTGATTGGCATCAAGAATGTGTTGTCCAAAGAACAAGTGGATTTGATAGACGCCTTAATCAAACAGCGGCGCAGAAATGGCAGGCTCTAAAGCCTGCCGTGCGATCGTTAGGCCGCTTCTGTAGGGGCCTGCTGGATATCGCTTAATGCAGGGCCGATTCGTTGTGCTGCCTCGGTCATGAGGTTGCGATCAAAGCCAAATACATCCATAGCATTGCCGCCTAGCATTGCGCGAATTTCTTTTTCATTCACATCGTGGAACGTTTCCTGCAACTTAAAGCGCGTGTTGGGCCAGGTGCCTTCCATGTGCGGATAATCTGAGCCCCACATAATTTTATCGATACCGATGGCATGGCGGCTGCCCACTTCATGCGGCGCCAAAAACGATGCGCCAATAAAGCAGTTGCGGTCAAAGTATTCCTGCGGCGACAGCGTCAGTTCTTTAGTGAAGTGCGCAAAAATAGGGTTGTCAGTTTTAAACTTCAGTACGCGCAGAGTCTCGAGTATCCAGCCACAACCCGCTTCGGTAAATACCAGTTTGATCTCGGGGTGTTTTTCGAACACACCCGACCAGAGCATTGCCGTAAATGGGCGCTGCGCCCACATATCGACCTCACTGATGTACATAGGCGTCGCTGTGGGGTAATCGCCGTAATCGGGAGACCAGCCTGAGTGCGTGTGGATGGGCATGTTCAATTCTTCGCAAACTGCCCAGAGTGGCGCGTAGCGGTTGTAATCGTGATAAAACGGGTTGTCGCCCGTACTGGTGGGCAGCAGTACACCGCCGAACAGTCCCATCGCATGCGCGTCACGAATTTCCTGTACCGACACCTCGATATCGTCAACGTTGATGATCGCTACGCCTGCGTGTCGACCCGGGTTTTTACTGCATAAATCTGCAAGCCAATGGTTATAGGCGCGATTACCCGCGAGACTATGCTCAGGCAATACATCGTGGCGATATTGCATGAGGCCTGCACCAAAGGGCGCCATTTGCGGAAAGATAACTTCACCGGCCAAACCGTCGTCTTCCAGTTCTTTGAGGCGCACCTCTGGGAGATATTCGCCCTTACGCGGTGCAATCAGACTGTCGGGATCGCAAAGAAAATCCCAGAGCTGCGCATCGGTGGCATTGGCGGCGGTGGCTGCGGCATTCGGGTCCATGCGCCCGGCGCCCTGATCTCCGGAGCGTGCATTAAAGTCATCCGCAGCCTCTTGATCAAAGAATGTGCCCATGCGTTTCATCATTTCACGCGCGTACTGCATCCACCAGGTGTCTGCCGCTGCATGGTATTTTTCAGGTATGTAAGGCTTGTACGCTTCTGGCAACCCGCCAGCGTGGCAATCGGAGCTGATGATAATCAAGGGTTCAGACATGGGTTACTCGCATCTAATGTGAAAGAAATAGTGTAGGTGAGGCGCACTCAGTGCAGCAAGTGCGGGGGGAGGCCAGTGGTCGCAATATTGAACTGCCGCGTGATTGCTATTCTCAGCAGGGTTTTAGTCGCATCTAGCGCGCATTTGGATATAGCTGCCCCTCAAAAACGGTTCCCCACACTGGAATATCCTTGATGCGGCTGGGTTTCACCGTATAGGGGTTTTGTTCCAAGACAGTAAAATCAGCCTTTTTGCCGGCACGAATAGAGCCAATGTCATTTTCGGCGCCCATCACCCAGGCCGCATCAATGGTAATAGCGCGCATGGCAGCATGTACGCTTACACGTTCACTCTTGGCGTTTTGATTGCCATTGATGGTGACCCGATTGATGGCAGTATCTGCCAATGTAAGTGGGCTTAGCGGCGCCATGGGGCAGTCTGAGTGCAAGGCAAAAGGCACGCCCAGACGCTCAAGTGAGCCAAGCCTGACCATTTGTCTGCCGCGGTCTTCGCCTAGCCATTGATCACTATAGATATCACTGAGAATGTATTGGTAGTAAGGGTTGGCTGAAACCAGTGCGCCTAGCTCTGCTAGCTGACGATTTTGATCTTCGGTGGTGTAGGCGAAATGCTCCAGCGTAAAGCGGTGGTCTTCGCGCGGCGTATTGCGCTGCAGTTCGCGCAGCATCTTGATCATTGCAGCAGCACTGGCATCGCCATTGGTATGTGCGTGTAGTTGGTAACCGGCATCCCAAAACGCCTGAGCCCATTGCTGGGTAACGTCTAACGGTGCCATCCAAACGCCTTCATGGCCATCGATATAGCCGGGGAAGCCCATCTGTGACAGCCCAGAAAATATAGCGCCGTCCATCATCAATTTGAAGTGATTGCCCACGGTGACTCGATCTGTGTCTCCTGTACGCAGTTGCTCGATCTCCGTCATTGCCTCGGTGATGGTTTTACCCCGGGAAAGAAAGTCGGTGATGATCGGTGTTAACACAAGACGCACGGGTGCACGCTCTTGCGCCATAATGCCGCGAATCATCGTCGCCTCGATTTGTGGGTTACCAAATACGCCAATGCCCATATCCATTGCGGTAGTGATGCCGCCCAACTGCATCATCGCGAACAGGTTGCCAATGCCTTTGCCGTACCGCTGGGGGTCGAACAGAAATTTTAATCTTGGCATGAGCGCCATTGCACCGCCTTCCCAAAAGTGGCCCTGCTCAAAATCCACGCCGTGCAAATCAGCTACTTCGGTTTCCTTTACACCCAGCATCGCAAGTGCCGCGTCATTGGCGATGAGCTCATGAAACGAGCGATGCCAGAGTAAGACAGGAGTGTTTGGGAACAGCTTGGTTAGCTGCGGCCGCTTTAGGTCGCCGTGCCACAGTTGGTGATACCCCCAGGTGATAAACGGGATTGTTTTGTCAGTGTGTTCTGCCACAAGCGCTTTTAGCCTGCGTATATAGACCTCGGGCGTTTTCGCACCTGGAAATTCGCCCGTAGGCAGTGTCCAGTCGTCTGGGGCGATAAAAGGAAACTGCGTGACGACAGCGGGGAGGGAAGGGTGCACATGCGGGTCGATGAAACCGGGCATCAACACTTTGTTCTTCAGCGTGTCATCTATGGTGGCGCCGCGCGCATCCACCCAGCTTTGCAACGATTTCAATGACCCGACGGCAACAATACGCCCGTCTGCGACAGCAACTGCAGTTGCCTCAGGCATCGCCGGTTCCATGGTGATTATTTTCTTAGCGGTGTAGATGGTGAGCTGGCTGTTAGGCGCAGTGGCTGTTTCGCCAGCGGGGGCTCCAACCGAGAGGGGGCTCAGCACAGTAGAGGCAATCAATAAGACGAGCGCAGAAAGTGATTCCCGGCAGTTTGTAACAAACTGGCGCTGCGGGTTTGTGCACAGTTGCATGCGCGATTACTCCGTAATTGGGTCTCGCCACATAAGCCACAGCGGAGGCGATGAAGAGGCGATCTGTATTTCTTCTACCACTTTAAAGCCGTGCCCCTGATAAAACTCAAGGTTCTCTTCCTTCGAGTTTTCCAGATAGGCCGGCATTTTTTCTTCGTCACAGGTGCGCAGTACTTTTGATATGAGGCCAGTGCCCACGCCCTGACCTTTGTACTGGGGCAGCACGCCTATGGCAAACAGGTAGTAGTGCGGTGTTTGAGGATGAAATCGCTCGGTGGTGTTGCCGCTGATCGCCATTCTGTACACAGCTTTTAGCCCGCCTAGTCTGAGAATGTCGATAATGGTTGAAAATGTGTAGGGCCAGCGCACCGCCTGATTTGGACCTTGCCACGAAGCCACGCCACGTTTTTCCTCGTCAACATAGGTAAGCCCATGGGCGACAAAGGGCGGCAGCGTAATGTCGAAAAAGGCCTCGAGGCTGTCGGGAAAGTTGCAGGCCCAATTAATGACCGGATCATCGTGAAACGCCCGTGCCAGCAATTCAATGGCTTCTGGTGTGCGTGCTTTGTCGATGGTGTCTGTAGCGATAGGTTTCATGCTGAGTATCTACTGGGGGGGTTGGTGGGGCGGGACATCGGCGGCGGTACAGGGATAAAGCGCCGGCAAAAGCTCTGCCACCAAGCTTGATCGGCTGCGTTTGCGCTGTTCGGGGTTGTCTTTGAGCACTTGATATACCGGTAGCCACAGTGCATTGAGCGCAACTGCGTCGGGTAGGCAGACGGTGCCCTGCTGTTGCAAGATGTGCGCAGCTCCCCATAGGTAACTGTTGAATTCTGCTGTAAAGACGTCTGCGTTGGGCGCTTCGGAGCTGGGGTTTGCGTAAAGCGTTGCCTGGCGGAAAAACTCCCAACCTGATCTTTCCTGCGCTTGTCCAGTAGCACAATGGCCGAGTAGCAAGACGAGCACGCTCGCTGCTAGTGCGCCCTGTTGCAATACGTCACGGCGATACCACTGCATCAGACTATTCATAGAGATTCGTCGTACTCATAAAATTCGCAGTGATCACAGCTTCTGGCGCCATTCTTCGTAACCGCCATCCACACTGTATGCATGCTCGCAGCCATTGTTATCAAAGTAATCAGCAGCACCCTGACTCATGTTGCCATGATAGCAATACACAATGACGGGTTTGTCTTTATCGAGGTTATCCAGAAACTGCTGCACGTTACTGTCAGACACATTCACGGCATGTTCAATATGCCCTGATTCGAAAGCCCCCGGATCTCTGACATCCGCTATCGCTGCATCGCCCTGACTGATGAGTTCCTGTGCTTTTTCTACTGAAATACGTTCGAATGCCATACCTAAACCCGACTGTGAAATAAGGCTTAAGCATAACAGGGCGCGGGTCTTGGAGACTAGCCAGTGATGTCGGGTGTGTGCAGTGCCTCAAAGAATGAGGCGGTCTCTTTATCGGTGGGATAAAACGCCTCGATTCGCAGCTCATCGGTGGTGATGTCTTGCGGGGTGCCAAAAGTGGAAATCACCGAGAAAAGGCTGAGCGATGTATCGCCAAGGGTTAGCTCCAGCGGCAGTACCGGGAGCAAGTGCCCAGGGGTATCGTTGGCTGGAGTGATGTCGCCCGCCAGATCAGCCATCTCGGAGAATCTGTCCTGTAGCGCCTTGTCACCTGAGGCCAGTGCTTCATTGTGTAAGCGGCGCAAAAAGGCAGGCGCGGCTTGATCCCAATTGGTCATATATTGTCGCAGGCCCTGGGGATGCAGCGTTAGCAAGGCGAGGTTTATCTCTTGGTTCTGGCTGACGTCTTTCATGATGGCGTCGATGCCCTGTGCAAAACCCAGCAACATGTCGGCTGCAGGGTTTTTCATTTTCACATTCCAATAGCGGTCTACCACAATGGCCGGTAGAGGTTGGTGATGCGAAAGCACATGTTGCAGGGCATCGCGCACCGGCTGCATTACCGGTTCGGCCAAGTCGGTTTCACGGTAGTTTGATGCGTAGCCTGCCGCTTGAAACAGCAAGTTGCGTTCCCGCAGCGGGATATCCATTGCTTCGGACAGGCGAATTACCATGTCTCGGCTGGGCATGCTCCGCCCAGTCTCCAGCCAGCTTACATGCCGCTGTGAAACATTCGCCGCGAGTGCCAGATCTAACTGGGAGAGCTTGCGGGTTTGCCGCCACTGCTTGCAGATAGCTTGAAAGTTCGACGCTTGTGTTGAGGGTGTGTTGGCCATCGTGGTGATCTCATCGCATGACTTAGTAGCAATATCGACTATCGACGTGCTGTGGGCAATAACCTGTGAGGTAATTGCGGCGATACATTGCACTGGGCAGGATAGCGCTAAACCCACACAGAAGGACCGTTACCATGCCTAGTAAAAAAACCATTGCACTGCTTTTGTTAGTTCCATTCGTTGCTCTCACAATCTATAGCGTTGCGCAGGTCGGCTATATTGGCTTGTTCGAATACCACCTGCATAGCCCAGCGGGTTGGCAGGTGTTTACGGATTTAGTCCTCGCTCTAATTATCGTGTTTATGTGGCTGATTCCGGACGCGCGCCGTTCGGGGCGAAACCCGTGGCCATGGTTTGCGGCCACTGTATTTTTAGGTTCTATTTCTCCACTGCTGTATTTGGTAACGGCAAAAGAGTCGGATGCTCCAGCGGCGTAACTCCGTTTTACCTACGCCGAGCCGATCTGATGTTCCTGTGCCCAGCCGGTGTGGGCACACTACTGCGCCTAATGAGGAGGGTTTGGCGTGGGAGTACTTCGATGAGCGGGGGGCGGGATGATATACAAACGAATAACGGAATCGGTAATGACGACAGAGAGCGCGTTGAAAGCGGCTTTGAACAAGAGCGCGCAGCAATGCGTTCAGAAGAGCGAGACCCTGAGGCGGAGATCGCTGAGGCGCCGGCCTCACTGCCCCAGGTGCAGGTCTTAGAAGAGGCGCATTGGGAGACAATTAGCGATCAGCACTACCGATCGTTTTGTCTGCCTTGTGCGCCCTTTGATGATCGTCTAAAGCGCGGCTAGCGTGAATCGCTCGCCGCGTTGATCTGCAAAAGGTTATTCCAGCCCGGGCGTAATGGCGTTTACATGCTCTAACGCCTCGGCATACTCGCTCAATAGTCGGTAAACGATATCCCGACACGACTCCACGGTGTTAATTTGGCCGACGACCTGGCCCACCGGGTTGAACGCAACTTTCTGGCAATCGCCACTACCGGCGTAGCGGTGTGTTCGTCTGACGGCATCGAACGTTAGGTAACCCTGTAGTGGCATGGGTAGGCAATCGGGGGTGTCATCGCGGTCCCAGGCTTCTGTCCATTCGTTCTTCAGCATACGCGCGGTTTTACCCGTGAAGGAGCGTGAGCGAATGGTGTCCTCTGAGGATGCTGCCATATAGGATTCGCGCTGCGCGGGCTCTGCGTTGGCTTCTTCTGAGTTAAGCCACATGGAGCCCATCCACACACCCGCTGCGCCCATGCTCATTGCCGACAGAATCTGGCGGCCATTGCCTATGCCGCCAGCGGCAAGCACGGGTAATGGGGCAACTGCGTCGATCATCTGTGGCCACAGAATCATGGAGGTTACTTCGCCGGCATGGCCGCCTCCTTCAGAGCCCTGACAGACGATAAAATCTAGCCCTGCTGCTTTGTGCGCAAGCCCGTGCTTTAAGCGGCCGGCCAGCGCGCCTATCAGGCGCCCAGAATCATGTACTTGCTTTACGATGTCTGCAGGCGGTGTGCCCAACGCATTCACGATCATGCGGCACTTGGGGCGTGTAAGCGCAACATCGACCAGCGCCTGCGCCTGAACAGCTGAGAAACTCAGGCTGATCTCGTCGTCTTTGTCTGGCCACTCGGGTACGCCGGCATCTTTGAGCAGTTTCTCTGCGAACTCGCGATGCTGGTCGGGGATGGCATCCTGCAGCATTTGCACAAGTTCTTCAGGCGTTGTTTTATCCATGCCCTCATATTTCTGTGGAATTGCGGTATCTACGCCATAGATGTGGTCGCCAATGTGCTCGTCTATCCAGTCCAGTTCTTCTTTGAGCTTTTCAGCGGAGAAGCCCACAGCGCCTAATACGCCAATCCCGCCGGCTTTGCTAACGGCTACCACCACGTCGCGGCAGTGAGTGAAAGCAAAGATGGGCGCTTCTAGCCCTAGTTCCTTACAAAAATCTGTTTGCATGAAAAACCTCGAATGATTGTTGAAAACTTTGAGTCAGCAAACAGTAATCGAAGGGTAAGCGTGGCCCAATGACGCTAGCGGCCTGCTTTAGTATCAAATGGTGACGTGTTTAGCGTGTACTTGTCGGGGTGTGAAGCAACGCGATCGCGATGCTGAGCCGAAATATTCGGTGTGTGGAGGTTAACCTGCCTTTGTGTGTGAGGCGACCGGTTAGGCAGAATCTTTCGGGTGGACCCCATTTGAAAAGCTGAATAGGCTGCGAGTGCAGTTGTTCTTTTTCAGGGTTCGCAGGTGCGCTTCTAGCATTGCCTGAGCGCGGATGGCATCGCGCGCGACTCGCTGGCGGTGTTTCTCGAGGTTCTGTTCAACCTCGCTTGCCATGATGCCCATCCAGTTCAGGTGCTGATTCCAGGTTTCATCTTTGACATTTTCTGGCTTCTTCAGCTTCTTAGTGTCCATCGATCTATCCTTAGGGTGCTGTCTTTGCGTGCCGTCTGTTGTGCGTTGCACGTACCGCTTACGCCCTTGTATATGCTGTTTGGCTGACCTTAATGTCGGCCTTGATGCCAATGGAACATAGTGGGTTTCACTCGACAACCGCACCTAATCCCGACTGTGAGCCAGTTCCAGTCTCGTCCTGTAGATTTGTGGATTGGTTCTCGGAAAATTGCGCGTATTGACCCTAACGGGGTAGGGCACATCATCTGTAAAAAGTGCGGCTTATGTGGGCGCTGGGCTGGATACTGCAGGCTCAAGCGCCTATATTGGCGAGCTTTCATCAACAACCTTTATTGACAATCGGCTGCAGGAATCAAGCAATGGGTAGAGCCTACCAAAACCGCAAAGAATCGATGGCCAAAACATCGGATATGAAAGCCAGGGTATACAGTAAGTATGCCCGTGAGATTTATGTGTCAGCCAAAGCGGGCGGTACTGACCCTGCGGGTAACCTCTCGCTGCGCAGCATCATTGAACGCGCCAAAAAAGATCAGGTGCCTTCGCATGTGATTGATAAGGCTATTGATAAGGCTAGTGGCGCCGGCGGCGAAGACTTTGCTACTGCCCGCTATGAAGGTTTTGGCCCCGGTGGGAGCCAGGTGATTGTCGATTGCCTGACGGATAACCCTAACCGCACCTTCGGTGATGTGCGCCAGTGCTTCACAAAAACCAAGTGCAAAATGGGTAATCCGGGCAGTGTGAGCCATATGTTCGATCACAGTGCGATTTTTGTATTTGCCCACGATGATGAGGATGCGGTGCTCGAGGCATTAATGGAAGCCGACGTGGATGTGTCTGATATTGAGAGTGATGCGGGCACCGTGAGCGTGTTTGCTCCGCAGCCAGATTACTTTAAGGCCAGGCAGGCATTGCTTGATGCCTTTGAAGGTGTGGACTTTGAAGTGGATGATATTCAGTTTGTACCGCAAAATACCACGGAGCTCTCTGCTGAAGATAAAGAGGTGCTAGATACCCTCGTTGATATGCTCGATTACCTTGAAGACGTGCAGAATGTCTATCATGATGCCAGCTAGCCGGAATATGCCCGAATTTGTGCTATATTCCGCCCTGAAACCAGCGCTAACTCGTCTCTGACACGCTCGGCACGGGTTTCACTGTAAATACATGTTAGTCCCTGGAACCAAGTACCTACGGAGTACGTTATGTTGAATATTAAATCTCTCGGTTTGCTTTCTATGATTGTGGTTGCGACCGCCGTTACGGGTTGCAGCAAAGAAAAAATGGAAGAGTCTGCAAGCTCTATGAAAGACGCTGCGAGCTCTATGGGTGAGCAGGCTGGCGACGCAATGAAGGCTGCTGGCGACAAAGCAGGCGACATGGCTGAAGCTGCTGGCGATAAAGCCGGTGACATCGCTAAGTCCGCGGAAGATATGGCAAAAGACGCTGCAGATGGCGCTCAGGCAATGGCTAGCGATGCTGCCGATGCGGCGGGCGATGCAATGGACAGCGCTAAAGATATGGCTGGCGATGCGGTTGATTCAGCAGGCGACGCCATGAACGATATGGGCGACAAAGCCTCTGACGCAATGGACGATGCTAAAGACGCAGCCCAAGGCGCAATGGACGATGCTGGCGATGCGATGAAGGACAAAGCTGACGACATGCAGAAGAGCATGGAAGGCTAACTTCAGCGATCGGTTCAGCGATCGTTTGATCGCTTACAACGCAGTGCGGCACCCGAGAGGATGCCGCATTTTTTTTGCCTGAATTTCACTGCTAGCCCCAAATTTGAGCCCGAAATCGCGCCGGCTGGCTTGGTTTTACAGTTCTTTTACACCTCGCCGAATGTTAGCCAAATGCTTGTTTGAGCAACTCAAACGATCGGCGTCTGTCCTCAAAATGATACATATTGGTGACCGCCATAATTTCATCGGCCTGATGCAGCGCAGCCAGTTCTTCAACACGAATACGAACTTCGTCAGGGGTGCCAAACGCGCGGGCATTTGCTCGGCTGGCAATAAAGGCCTCTTCGTGGGGGCCGATAGGGTAATCGGCCGCCTCCTCGGGCGTCAGCGACCTGCCATTGCTCTGATTGGTGAAAAACCGGTACAAATTCAAGTCATAGGTGAGCTGTAGCTGCTGGGCGCGCTCCTGGGTATCAGCGCAGAAAACACTGAGTGTCAGGATGGCGTGCGGCTCGGGTTGTTTCTCACTGGGTCGATAGTGTGTTTTGTAGAGGCCAATGAGGCGCTCATCTGCCTGCGGGTTGATAAACAAACCGAGGTTGTAAGGTAGGCCGCGCTGTGCGGCCAGCACAACGCTGTCTGGGCTGGAACCGAGCATCCACAGAGGAATGTCGCGTGGCGGCTTCGGGCTCACCACTGGGTGTGTGTTCTCTTGCCAGAGATACTCAGACAGCTTGGCTACTAGTTCTGGAAAAGCTTCAAATTTGGGCCTGCCGTCTGTGGCCAGCGCTACCGCGGTAGACATGTCTGCTCCCGGCGCTCGGCCCACGCCTAAATCAATGCGGCCAGGATATAAGTTAGCCAGTAACGAAAAGACTTCAGCTACCTTGTATGCGCTGTAGTGCGGTAGCATGATTCCGCCGGAGCCGATGCGAATAGTCTTGGTGGCAGCGCCCACCGCAGCAAGCAACACTTCTGGTGCGCTGCCCGCCACCGACGGGAAGGCGTGATGCTCAGAAACCCAGAATCGCGTGTAGCCCAGCTCTTCACACCACTGGGCCATTGCAATGGTTTCGGCCAGAGCGGCAGGTGCTTCGTCAGCCGAGCGGGCCAAAGATTGATCGAGTACAGAAAGAGTGAAAGTCATTGCGTGGTTTTAGGCCTTGTGAGTAACGCGCTATTATCATCCAACAGTACACTGCAGGAAACGACAAGTTTTGCCAAATTGCCCTAATAGCTTCATCGTTTGCGGGCGCTCTGTTTTTAGTAAGCACAATGGGGTGCTGGCAGCATGCTTGAACGTTTAGAACAATGGCAGCCTCTGCTGCTAACACTAGGCGGCGTTTCTGCGTTGATGGCCATTGCCACTTTGGTTTGCCTACCTTACGTGATCACCCGTTTGCCCCCGGACTATTTTCTTCGCACGAAACGATCGACTGCGCGTGATCCGAATGAAAGGTCCGCTGCTGCCGTCTCGTTGATATTTCTTAAGAACAGCGGAGGTGGACTACTCGTGTTCTTGGGTGTGATTATGCTGGTAACGCCTGGGCAGGGTGTACTGACTATTCTCGCTGGGTTAATGCTGATGAACTTCCCCGGTAAATATCGTCTTGAACGCTGGTTAGTGTTGCGCCCGGGCGTGTTGGCTGGGCTAAACTGGTTGCGGGGCTTACGAGGTAAGGCGCCCTTCGCTTCGCCCCAATGAGACACGCAGGACAGAAATGAGAATATTAGGAGAGCACCCATGCAGATGATTCCCGGCATCAATGCCGAAATGGTAAAGCAGTATGCGCCCAATCCGGGACGCAAGCCGCTGCTGCCGGCGTTGAGCGAACAGGCTCAGGTAGCCCTCATGTGCCGCATGCTGGTGCAAGAGGGTTGGAACGAGCATATTGCGGGCCACATTACTTACCGCATGGCCGATGGCAATATTCTCACCAATCCATGGGAATTGGCCTGGGATGAACTGACGGCCAGTGACATACTGACGCTTGATCACTCGGGGAAAATAATAGAAGGGGAGTGGAATACTACACCGGCCATCGGTTTGCATATTCAGCTGCATGCCTTGCGCCCGGAAGCGAACGTGGTGATTCACAACCATGCCCACTGGAGCGGGATCTGGGCCAACGCCCATCGCATCCCAGCGGTTTATGATCAGGCGAGCGCTTACGTGGATGGCCCGCTGCCTCTGTATAACGAATATGACGGCACATTCGAAGACGGTGATACCTCGATGGCAGCGGCCAAAGCGTTAGGCGATGCAAAATGGGCATTGCTGGCAAACCATGGGTCTTTGGTAGTTGGCAGAGATTTGCGTCAGGCCCACTTGCGTGTCGCTACGTTGGAGTGGCGCAGCATGCGCGCTTGGCAGGTTGAGCAGATCGGTGGCGGTGTACCACTTACCGACGAACAAATAGCAGCCATTGCGCTGCCAGACGCCAATGGCTTTCCGTTTTTGTGGGAAGCAATGGCGCGAAGAGAAATCAAGCGCGACCCAAACGTATTGGATTAAGGAGAAGCACAATGGCATTAGAAGTTACGCCTTTAGAGAACGTAGGTGCGCAGGTTTCAGGGTTTGATATCACTGCCCCTATCACCGACGCGCTTGCCGCTGAGCTGGTGGCGCTTTGGGATGAGCATGCAATTCTGTTGTTTCGTGGGCAAGACGTCAATCCAGAAAATCAGATCGCGTTTAGCCGCGTTTTTGGTGAGCTAGAAATGCACCCGCTGAAAACGCAAACTTCAGAGGAGTATCCGGAACTGTTTACGCTGGCGAACAACCCCGAGCAAGAAAAGTACATGACGGCTAACTACGCCGGCAAAAAATTAGTAGGCAAGCTCGACTGGCACATGGATTTACACTACACCGGCAAGCCTAACCGTGGTGCGTTGCTACGAGCAGTGGTCTGCGCCACGGAAGATGGCATGACGGGTTTTGGTGATCTTGCCAAGGCCTATGATGCGCTGGATGCAGAAACTCAGGCGTTGGTTGAGCAGCTGCAGGTCACCTATGCTTTTAGTATGCAACGTAAGCACATGCGTTTTGTTGATCTGGAAGGCTACGAGCCCAGCGCCTATAGCCCGAAGAAGCCTTCAGACATTAATTACCCGAACTTTCCAGAAGTGGCCTACCCGGCAGTGGTAACGCACCCGGTAACTGGGCGAAAAGTGCTGGAAATCTGTGAGCAGTTTCTCGAGCGCGTCATCATGCCCCACAAAGCGGGCCTGTCGAACGATGAGGCCGTAGACTTGCTACAAATGCTCGTTGATCACACACGCAAGCCCGAATTCCACTATTTTCATCAATGGGAGCCCGGCGATATGGTGTTGTGGGATAACTGGCGTGCCATGCATTGTGCCACCGGTACTAAGCCTGGCATTGAGCGCGTTATTCATCGCACCACAATTATGGGCGATTCTACCCTTGGCCGCGTGATTGACACTGCAGAGGCTTGACTCCGCTACCGCTGCTCCCTATAGTACCGCCCCTCACGCGCCTGTAGCTCAGCTGGATAGAGTACCTGGCTACGAACCAGGCGGTCGCACGTTCGAATCGTGCCAGGCGCGCCAAACACGAAAAGCACTATTGCTAAAAGCACTATTGCCAAAAGCACCATCACGAAAAACACCATCACGAAAAGCCTCACCCATTCTGGGTGGGGCTTTTTTGTATCATCGATTCGATCCATTGCGCCCTGTTCAACCAAAGTGTGCCATTTGGTATAAACTTCAAGCAAACACACGATAGTCATCGAAAGATCGCATGCGCTTATGGAACTCAAAGAAAAAACACAGAAAACCCTTTGTCGCATCTGTGAGGCGCAATGCGGCCTGGTTGTTACGACTAGCGACAATCAGATCGTTAAGATCGAACCCAACAAAGATCATGTTGCCAGTAAGGGCTATGCCTGTATTAAAGGTTTGCGCATGGGGGATTTTGCGCACA
>JBGCFE010000069.1:0-5652 GCA_045106775.1 Halioglobus sp. | reverse complement strand
CGTGTTCAGGTTGGTCTGCAGGGAGCTGTAGATATAGATACCGTAATCCACGCCAATACCCACGCCCAAAGCAATCACTGGCAGCGTAGCCACTTTTACCCCTATGCCAAGCAGCGTCATTAGCGCGTTGCCTAACACGGAGGTGAGCATGAGGGGGACGATGATGCAGGCAGTAACTCGCAGAGATCGGAAATTCAACAGGCAAAGAATGATGACAACCGCATACACCCAAATCAGCATGCGCACCTGCGATTCGGCGATAACAATATTAGTAGCCGCCTCTACCCCTGCGTTGCCCGCGGCGAGTTCGAACGTGATGCTGTCGGTATTGTGCTCCTGCGCGAAGGCTTCCGCAGCGGCTACCACGCCTTCAAGTGTTTCGGCTTTGTGGTCGTCCAGAAACAGTATCACTGGCACCATTGAGCAGTCGGTGTTGCGTAGTTCGCTGGGCGCGCGGCTCAATGAGTTGTTGAGAATGAGCTGATTGCGGCTGATATCGTGCCACTTGGGGCTGCCTTCGTTCATGCCCATAATGACGAGCTTCGAAACATCGACCAGCGACATTACCGATTGAACGCCCGGTACGTTTTCCATCACGCCCTGGAAATAGTCTACAGCCGAAACAAAGTCGTAACTGCCACACTGCTGTTCGCCGGTTCTAGCCATCACGACAAACACGTCTGTGGAAGTGGAGTAGTTTGCTGTCAGAAACGCGGTGTCCTGATTGTAACGAGAGTCTGGCCTTAGTTCGGGAGCACCCGGGTCAAGATCACCAATCTTCTGGTCTTTGGCTAGCCATGCGCCGCCAGCAAACAAGACGAGGGAAACAGCAATGATGGCAGTGGCTGGCCCAGATTGCGTGGCTTTTGCAATCAAACGCCATTGTCGAAATTGGCTGGTTTCCTTGATGGCACGGTGTTCGCGGCCAGATGCGCTCATGCCGGTCACCGACAAAACCAGAGGCAGGAGAATCAAATTGGTGAATACCAAAACAGCAATACCGGTACTGGCGACCAGTGCCAGCTCTTGAATGATCGGTATATCTATCACCCGCAGTGTTAGAAAACCCACACCGTCGCTAATCAAGGCGATAAAGCCGGGTTTGGATAGTCGAACAAAGGCAAGCTCAGCCGACTGCCTGGGTGCAATGTTGTGGTAGCGGTGGAATGCAAAGCGGTTGACGATCTGCACTGAGTGACTGATGCCAACGGCAAACACTAAGAAGGGCACCAGCATGGAGTAGGGGTCTAGCCCCAGGCCCATTAAATTGAGAATGCCCAGTTGCCACACCACTGCCACGGTAGAGCACAGCAGTGCGGCAAAAGTGAGTTTGAGGCACCGACAATAGCCGTACAACAGTAGGCCGGTGATAACCAATGCGATGCCAAAAAATGCACCGACCAACGTCGCGCCATCGATTAGATCACCGATTAACTTTGCAAAACCCGTGATGTGTACTTTGATGCGCGCCGTTTCGTACTTGTCGCGAATCAGTGTTTCGAGATCTTGCGAGAACTGATAATAATCTAACCGCTCGCCCGTTTCAGGGTCGGTTTCTGTGAGCGGCGCTACTATAACGGCAGATTTAAAATCGTTTGCCACCAGCCGGCCAATTTGGCCTGACTTAAGGGTGTTTTCGCGCAGCAGTTGCATGCCCCGCGCTGAGCCGTCGTAGGTATCTGGAATAACCGCGCCACCGACAAAACCTTCTTCGGTAACTTCTTGCCAGCGCACATTCGGTGTCCAGAGTGACTGCAGGCCAGATCTATCTACGCCGTTGATATAGAACACATCATCAGTGGCTTGTTTAAGTTTCTCCTGAAACTCAGCGGTGAATATGTCGTCTTCAACGGTTTCCAGCGTAATGCGAACGGAGTTCCCAAGCCCTTTCAAGTCATCTCTGTTCGCCAAATAGTTGATGATGTATGGATGCGAAACAGGAATCATTTTTTCGAAGCTGGCATCGGGCCGCAGTTGCGACATTTGCCAGCCCAGGAAAACCGTCGCCAGCAAAGCAACAAACAGGAGTGGTTTGCGTAAGTCGAGCAGTAACGCGCCCAGTTTTATACGGATACCCGCATCTTCAGGCGTTAGGTGAACACTTTCGGTAATCTTTTCCACCGCTACTCTCCTTCTTGCTCGGCGAGCATTTCAACGCCTTCCATGCCAACCAGTGTTATCTTTCCAGCGGTGTCTTGGGCTGCGCCTGATAGCGTTTTTCGGCTGGGTTGCGTGTTCGTCCGAATTTGGTTGTCCGGGCCCAGCAGCAGTGTTCCACCGCCGGCCCCTACAAGGAGTAGGTTTCCGTCATCCAGCGTGTTGCCGCCGTAGAGGCTGAACGCGGTGGGGTTACTGACAGCAGCCCAGCTAGTGCCGGCGTCCTGACTGTGAAAGATATTCCCGCGTAAACCAAATGCGTACACGTCACTACCTCTGCTTGCCAGACCGAACAGGCTGCCAATATAAACATCTTCATTGCGCGTCCAGCTGATGCCGTTATCGTTGGAATGAAACAGCAGGCCAGCTTCTCCGCTCAGGTATAAATTGCCTGCTTCATCGGAGGCAATGGCATAAAAGTGATAACGATCGGGGTTGTTGACTCTATCGGCTGCCAGCGTCCAGTCCTCGCCGCCGTTTTTGGTGTGGTAGATCATGCCGTAGGCGCCCACGGCCCACCCCTCATTCGCATTGGTGAACAAGACATCGAGCATTGGGTCGGCCGGGCCTGTTTCAATGGCCGCTTCGGCGTCTTCCAAATTGAATTGTGCATCTTCCAGTGCGTATTCAAGATCAGGCAGTAAGCCTTCTGGGTCACCCTCGCTGGTGAGCGTGGCAACACGTGCTTCCATTTCAGCAAATTGTTGCTGGGTGTATGCAAGCCACTGTGTATTTGCCTCGTTGCCATCAAACTGGATACTCCAGCTGGCACCGGCATCGTTTGAATGCAAGATAACGCCAGCATGGCCAACCGCCCACCCAAGGCTCTCAGTGGGAAAGCTTATGGCAGTCAGCGCAGCGCTAACGGGAACTTGCGCTTGAGCCCAGGCCTCGTCGGCGGCTGCCTTTTGGAGTATGAGGCCGCGCTCACCCACTGCGACTAGCGCGGCTCCAGTGCTGGTGATATCGCTCAGTAACCGCGTGCTGGGTTCTCGAATGTCAACGGAGGGCTTAAATTGAAAGTCTTGCGCGATCAATGCCGCGCTGTTCAACCCACCCACTAGCAGAAGGGATGCAACCCAAGCGTGCGGCCGATTCATTAGCGACGGCCAGCGCGGCGCAGCGCAGACGGTGTAAAGTCGCTGAACTTGCCCTGCCAATCAAAGTCGTACTGATAGCCGTCTTCTTCGTTATCCAGACCGATCACCAGGTAGCGGCCAGAAATAAGATCATGCAATGACTCTGCTGCCAACCAGGGAACGTCTACTTGATAGTGCACAACCGGGTGGCCTTCTTTCACTTTCCAGAGCTCACCGCGGCCATCGTAAATATCAATCAGGCCTATCTGCCATGAATCTTCGTCGACATAGTAAGTGCGGCGCGCGTAAATATGGCGAGAGCCTTCTTTCAATGTAGAGTCTACAACCCATACGCGGTGTAGCTCGTAGCGTGTGTATTCGGGGTTCATGTGGCCCTTATCGATAATGTCATCGTACTTCAGGTCACCACGGCGTAAGTCGTAGCTGTTGTACGGGATGTACATTTCTCGCTTGCCAACCATTTTCCAGTCATAGCGATCAGGCGCGCCGTTGAACAAATCCAGATCGTCAGCGGTACGTAGCCCATCTGAAGCTGTGCCAGGACCGTCATACGCAATGTTGGGAGCACGCCTTACACGTCGCTGGCCTGCGTTGTATACCCATGCCGCCCGTGGCTCTTTGATCTGATCAATATTCTCGTGCACTAGCAGAACATCGCCCTCGAGCCTTGCCGGTGCCAAAATTTTCTGTAGAAACACAAACAACCGGTTGGGGTAGGGGTTGTCTTTCACGCGGTTTGCAAAGAGCGAAAATTCTTCAAACAATACCGGCGCAAAAGCACCATTGGCCTGTACAGGAATTTGCGTGTAGCGGCGCTGAAAACCCAGCGCTGTGCGATAGCGCGTAATATGGTTCCAGATGACTTCTAAGCCCGCGCTGGGGATCGGGAAGGGCACGTTCGCTTTGAAATTTACCAGCCCGTTGCCGCCTGCCACCATCTCTGTCTCGGTGGCTCCTTCTTTCACCAGTGCCAGTTCTGATTCTGGCAGGCTGGCGCTTCTGTGTGTGGGATACACCGGCATTTTGAAAGTGTCGGGGTAGCGTTGTAGCAGCGCTATTTGTCCGGGAGAGAGTTTGTCTTCGTACTCTTTGTAGTTTTGCGCGGTAATCGTGAAGATAGGCTTGTCATCGGCAAAGGGGTTGGCGAGGCGGTCGCCAACTTTGTATCCAGCGGGCAGCTCGGTAATTCCGCCGGTGAATGGAGGAATAGTGCCATCCGCGTTGCCGGCTCGCTCAGCGCCCATCGCAGTGAGTGTTTCGCCGCCAAGTTGCGCCGCCTGTTCGGCAGTAATTTTCGCAGTGGCTGCAGTAGAGGCTATCGCAAGTGCCGTAATCGAGAGCGATGTACAGAGTGTTTTTATCTTGTTCATGAATTGCTCCAGTGATAATGAAAATGTAAAAACTGTTCTGTTAGAACGCGACTGAGAAACTCAGTGAAACAAAGTCGCGATCTTGTTGTTCGTTATAGTCCGAGCCGAAAAAAGACGTATACGACAGATCGGCCCGGTAAATGTTTAGGTAGTCGGCCTGCACGCCAAAGCTAAGCGCCATGCGATCCTCAATAAAGTTCGGAGGCGGTGAGTTGCCATCTACATCATGTGACCACGCCATGTTAGGCGTCAAATTGATGCCGGCAAATACGTTAGGGTATTCGAGGCTGGCGCGTATGCGATAGCCCCAGGAGAAATCGTCGACAAAGCCATTGCTCTCACAATAGGCGGCATTGCCATTGGGTAACACGCCCAACGGTTCTAGAGCCGGATGTGAATTACAGCTAACGGGCACGCCAAATTGGTCGCTTTGAAAAGACTCAAACGTGTTGATGCCATAGGCCGGAGAACGTCCGTAGTTGATACCGCTTTCCATGTCATCAATCCACACCGCGCCAAGTTCTGCCGCAAAAGATAAGCGGCTAGCACCCAGTACCTGTTCGAAAAAGCGAATGAAAGTAGTCTGTAGCTGCGTGTACGACACTTCGTCATAGCCCGAGACCACTGACCCCGCGCCTGCCGCTCGCGATCTGGCCAGCATTGGCGACCATTCAGCGAAGTCGCCTAACGCGATTGCCTGCAAAATGTCGGTAGTGCTTATCTGCAGGGGGAATTTGTCGCGGTAACTCAGTTCGCCAGACCACGCCCAATCGAAAAGGTTGGTAGCAAAGGTTACGCCGAAGACGTCAATGTCATCAGGAAACTCAAAGAAAAAGCCTGGGTCAGAACCAAAGATAAACGGCTGACCAAAATTTTGTGAGGGGTTTCTTCCGCTAAAAATTGGTGTGCGACTGTGTAGATTCAGATAGTAGAAACCAAACTCGCTGGCGTTGCGCGATTCTACGAAGTAGCGCGCGGCTATGCCCCATTGGCCCGAATCTGAGGCTTCTACGTCGTCTAGCCTG
>JBGCFE010000068.1:0-4076 GCA_045106775.1 Halioglobus sp. | reverse complement strand
GGTTCTGGCGGGGGCCTCGGCCGTTGCCACGCGCTTGAGCTTGCTAAGCGCGGCGCCAAAGTCGTCATCAATGATCTGGGTGGCTCTATGGACGGCACGGGCGGCAACTCAGCGGCGGCTGAAGCCGTTGTTGCTGAAATTGTTGCGGCAGGCGGTGAAGCCATTGCCAACGGCGGCAGCGTTTCTGATCCAGCCGGTGCAGCCAGCATTGTTAAAGACGCCATGGACAAGTGGGGTCGCGTTGACATTCTGATCAACAATGCGGGCATTCTGCGCGACAAGAGCTTCGCAAAAATGACCATGGCGGACTTCCAGGTTGTGGTCGATGTGCACCTAATGGGTTCGGCGATGGTGACCAGCGCGGTGTGGCCCATCATGAAGGAGCAGAACTTCGGTCGCATTGTGATGACCACGTCACCCTCTGGTTTGTTCGGCAACTTTGGCCAAGCGAACTACGGTGCAGCAAAGCTGGGTCTGGTTGGCTTGATGAACACCCTCAAGATCGAAGGTGCAAAGAACAACATTCACACCAACGCGATTGCGCCAGTCGCGCTCACACGCATGACGGAAAACCTGATTCCCGAAGGCGCACACGATGCGCTTGGCCCAGAGCACATTACACCGGCCGTGGTTTACCTCTGCACTGAAGATGCACCCAATGGTGTCACGATTCAGGCAGCGGGTCGTAAGTATTCGGTTGCCGTTACGGTTGAAAACGAAGGCGTCACCTTTCAAGACGACGCATCGGTTGAAGACATTGGCTCTCAGTTCGAAGCGATCAGTGATATCTCGAGCTCGAAGCCGCGTGGCATGCTCTCACTGAGCTAGGTCGCCGCTGATGCCGGGCGTAATATTCTCTCTGGTGCTGTCCTTTATGGTGGCAGGGAGCGTTTGGCTTTTGATTGGGGCTCGTGCGCCGTTGAGTGACGAGCCTGAACAAAACAGTGTTCTGAATTTCTTTCTATATCTGTTTGTTGCCTTGCCGTTTTCTATAGCGGTCGCGTTCCTTGTTATGCAGTAAACCGCTGCTATTCAACATTTATGCAATTAGATATTAATCCGGACGACGTTAAAGGGTTTCTGCACCCTGACGAAGGCGCGTGCCTGTATGAGTTAGGCAAGCAAGCGGCTGCACTCGGGCCTTGTTTAGAAGTAGGCAGCTATTGTGGTAAATCGACTGTGTATTTGGGTTCAGGCGTTCGGGCTGGCGGCGGGCAGCTGTTTGCGCTTGATCATCATCGCGGCTCGGAAGAGCATCAAAAAGGCGAGGGCTATCACGACGCTGAGCTATTTGATGTCGAGATTGAGCGCATGGATTCGTTGCCTACGTTTCGACGTACGTTGTTTCGAGCGGGGCTAGAGGGCCATGTTATTCCGGTAGTCGCAAACTCTGCTCAGCTCGGTAATGTGTGGCGCATTCCGCTAGGCATGGTGTTTATCGATGGCGGGCACAGTTTCGAGGCGGCCTACACTGATCTGCGTGCCTGGATGGGGCATGTGTTGCCTGGCGGCTATCTAGCGATACACGATATTTTTGCGAGTGAGGCTGAGGGTGGGCAGGCGCCAAGGGCCATTCTCGAACACGCCGAGGCAAGTGGATTGTTTGAGTCGCGGGTGATGACCGAGACCCTTGGGGTGTTACGGCGTAGAGCGATCTAAGGCTCGGCGGAGTCTGTGTCAGGTTGGCCAGCCGCTGCCGCTTTGGCTTTCTTTTTCTCTTCTTTCTTCTTTTGCTTGGCTAATTCACGTTGACGCTTTTCGTGGGAATAATTCGGTTTTTTCATCGCTTTATTTAGGTCTCCAAAATGTGTTGATTGCCTCAAAAATACGATGAGGCCCAATTCTTGGGGGCGATCTTAGCAGGGATGGTCAGCCGGTATCTTGGGTATTGTAGAAATGGCCGGATATTGGCGGCTAAGCGCCGCCTTTCAGCTCGCGCATGCTCTTGTGCAGGTCGATGAGCGCTGTTCGGCGATCCGCTGAGGCTATACAAGTCAGCGTGACGCCCTTGCTGGATTCCGGTCGACAGAAGGGCGGTTGCTCAGAGATGAGTTGGCCCGGCTGCGGGATGTTGCCGTCCTGAATGGATTTCAGCAGCGGTTGCATGCCGAGGTTGTTCACCGGGTCTGTGTCGACCCAATCGAAGAAGGCGCTGAGATCAGCGTCGAGTGCTTCCACGGTGCCTGTTTCGCAGTCTAAGAAGATGACTTTGCCGGTGCGCAGGAAGAACTGAAAACCGAGGCAGTCTTCGCCGAAGGGGACGTCTTGCTCACGGATGTGTTTGTAGTGGCGGTGGGCGGCGTTGGGGCCGGTCCAGGCTTCACGCAGGGAGTGCCAGAGTGGTTCGGTGCACGCGCCGTAAAGGTGGAAGCCGCCATGAAACTGGATGAAGCCGTTTATTTGCTTGAGCAGAGCGGCGAGGTTGTGGGGCAGTGTGGCAAGTAGGGGCTCGTCGCTAAGGGCGGGTCCTTGGAAGGTTAGATTTTCTAGTTTCATTGTTCTGTCAAACTGGGGGATGAGGTGAGGTAGGCAACCGGGTGATTGAATTCCTTTCTGGGTAAGTTGTCGGCGTGCGTCGCATTTGGTTTGCGCGTGGTTAACTTGCCATTGTGCAAGAGTTGCAATGGTGTGCCCGCAAGTAAGCGTTGTGCAATCTCGGGAGGCGCATCGTAGTAGGTGCCGAGCCAGACTAGTAGGGAAATAACAGTGAACGCGATGCCTGCACGAAGACTTGTATTGTGTGACTTGAGAACACTCTTGGCGATTAAGCCAATACCGATGACAAATGTGCTCCACGGTATGAGACCACCGCGTATGATCACCAGCGCGAAGGCGGCGAGCGTTGTGAGGCCGACTAGAGTAGCGACCAGCATTCGGGGTTTCGATATCATTGTTGCAGTTTAGAGGTGTTCGAGAGTGTTCTAAAGTACGGTATCGAACACTTGCCTGAGTTTGAGTTGTCATTGAAAGAGAGACGTATGACGGAAGATGATTGGGATTTCTACTTTTGCGAGGTAGATAGTGAGCCCGCGTCGATCTATTTGAATTTAGGGCTCAGGCAGAGCCCGCCGGTTACTGAGCGCCCAGTGATGGCTTATGCGCGAATTCGCATGCCGAATCCCAGACAAGACGGGCTGTGTAGTGACGAGGATTTTGAGGCGCTAGCCGAGTTGGAGGACCTGCTCGTTGCTGGTGTTGCAGAGAAACTAGATGCGCTATTTGTTGGGCGCAACACTAGTAGTGGAACTCGAGATTTTTATTTCTATTTGGTTAGTGAAGACGACTGGGTTGAAACCGTTAGAGGCGTTCTAGATCAGACAGCTCTTGAGCATCAGGCGGGCTGCCGAGCTGACCCTGAGTGGGAAGTATACGGTGGGTTTCTCTATCCTTCGGGCAGAGAGCGTCAGGAGATTCAGAATCGACGGGTTTGTGATGTGCTTGAGTCGCAGGGTGATGCATTGCAGCAAGCACGTGACATTGATCATTGGATCCATTTTAAAACTTCGGATGCGCGGTCTAGGTTTGAGAACGAAGTGACTGAGCTAGGGTTTTCTGTACGGAGTCGTGGTGAGCCGAGTGAGGAGAGTGTTCTTTTTTCGCTACAGATATTTAGGATGGATGAGTTAAGTCGAGAGAATATAGACAAGATTAGTTTGGAGCTGTTCGATGTGGCCCTTGAGCTGGACGCAGACTACGATGGCTGGGAGGCATCGGTTGTGGTGGTGCATTGAGGTGTGATTCGAAAAAGTCCTAATTTTGCAGAGAATGTGAGCGCTGTTAAAGTTCGAATCGCCGGAGACTGTAACCATTTCTGTGTAACTGCAGTTCAGTTACACATAGTCCGCGAGGCGGTCTTCGTATTCGATGGTAAAACGGTTGAGTGCGCTACGCCAGTTGCGGATCGGCATCGACCAACGCTTGGATGCTTCCGTGACAGCCAGATAGATCACCTTTTTCGCTGAGTCATCGGTCGGGAACAACTTTCGTTTTTTGATCGCTTTGCGGATCACGCTGTTCAACGACTCGATGGCATTCGTGGTGTAGATCGCCTTTCGGATATCAGG
Source organism: Halioglobus sp. (assembly GCA_045106775.1). Taxonomy (GTDB): domain Bacteria; phylum Pseudomonadota; class Gammaproteobacteria; order Pseudomonadales; family Halieaceae; genus Marimicrobium. Next base: position 12 of record JBGCFE010000068.1, on the reverse strand, counting down.
CGGATACCGGAA
>JBGCFE010000067.1:0-16427 GCA_045106775.1 Halioglobus sp. | reverse complement strand
AAGGCAACCATCTCGCCACCCCAGACTTCTGAACACACACGCGTCAGCGCTGCTGTCAGCGTGGTTTTACCGTGGTCAACGTGGCCGATTGTGCCGACATTGACGTGGGGCTTGGTACGTTCAAACGATTCTTTTGCCATTTCAATACACCTCTTTAAGTGCTGTGTTAACTAATAATAAAAGTCTATTTTTGCTTAACGAGTAATATCAACTCAGGTATTTTTGGAAATAATTTCATTGGCTACATTGCTTGGAGCCTCAGCATACTTTGCAAACTCCATGGTATATGTCGCGCGACCCTGCGTGGCGGAACGCAAATCTGTTGCGTACCCAAACATTTCGGCCAGAGGAACTTCAGCGTTAACGACCTTACCCGATGGGTTTTCATCCATTCCTCCGATCAAACCGCGTCGGCGATTTAAATCGCCTACTACGTCACCCATATTTACCTCAGGAGTAACAACTTCAACCGCCATGATAGGCTCAAGCAACACTGCCCCACCTTCCTGAGACAGCTTTTTAGTTGCCATGCTGGCGGCAACTTTAAATGCCATTTCATTGGAGTCGACATCGTGGAAAGATCCATCGAAAAGCGTCGCCTTCAAGCCGAGCAACGGATAGCCTGCGAGCACACCATTTCGCATCTGCTCCTCTATTCCCTTTTGAATGGCCGGAATGTACTCGCGAGGAACAGTGCCTCCGACGATTTCATTGACGAACTCAAGCCCTTCTGCGTCGCTATCTTCTGCAGGCTCAAACTTCACCCACACATGCCCGTACTGACCGCGGCCGCCAGACTGGCGAACAAACTTACCCTCGATTTCGGAGGTATTACGGATGGCTTCTCGGTAAGCTACCTGCGGCTTACCGATGTTGGCTTCCACACTGAACTCTCGACGCATGCGATCAACAATAATATCGAGATGCAATTCGCCCATACCGGAAATAATAGTCTGACCCGTTTCTTCATCGGTTTTTACACGAAACGACGGGTCCTCCTGAGCCAACTTACCAAGCGCGACACCCATTTTTTCTTGATCGGGCTTTGACCTTGGTTCTACTGCAACAGAAATTACCGGCTCTGGAAACTCCATGCGTTCTAGCATGATAGGTTCGTCTTGATCGCAGAGCGTGTCCCCGGTGGTCACGTCTTTCAGGCCAACTGCCGCAGCGATATCCCCTGCCAGCACTTCTTTTATCTCTTCGCGACTGTTGGAGTGCATTTGCACCATGCGACCAACGCGCTCCTTTTTGCCCTTTACAGAATTGTAGATGCCTGTGCCGCTCTCCAGCTTTCCGGAATACACGCGGAAAAAGGTTAGAGTACCTACAAAAGGGTCGGTAGCAATTTTAAAGGCGAGCGCAGAAAAAGGCGCATCGTCTTCCGCCTCACGTGTGGCAACGGTTTCATCTTTATCAAGCAGTGTGCCTTCGATCGCTTTCACTTCTGTGGGAGAAGGCATGTATTCAACAACGGCATCCAACATGGCCTGAACACCTTTGTTTTTAAAGGCTGAACCACCTAGAACCGGCACAATTTCATTAGCCAACGTGCGCGCGCGCAATCCAGCTTTAATTTCTTCCTCTGAAAGCTCACCGCCCTCAAGGTATTTTTCCATCAACTCATCGTTTGCCTCTGCGGCGGCCTCGATCATGACCTCACGCATAGCAGTAACTTCTTCAACCATATCCTCTGGCACGTCACCGTACTCAAAGGAGGTGCCCATATCTTCCTCGCTCCAAGTGATTGTCTTGTTCTTTACAAGATCCACAACGCCGCGGAAGTTCTCTTCTGCACCGATTGTCATTTGGATGGGCACGGCATTGGCACCCAAGCGCTCACCCAACTGATCAACCACGCTCATGAAGTCTGCGCCAGCACGATCCATCTTATTGACGAACACCATTCGGGGAACTTCATACTTGTTCGCTTGGCGCCAGACAGTCTCGGTCTGCGGCTGCACACCAGACGAACCGCACAACACAACAACAGCGCCATCGAGTACGCGCAGCGAACGCTCCACCTCAATAGTGAAATCAACGTGTCCGGGGGTATCAATAATGTTAACGCGATGCTGGTCGAACTGACTGTCCATACCAGACCAGAAGCAAGTAGTGGCAGCGGAAGTAATCGTAATACCCCTCTCCTGCTCCTGCTCCATCCAATCCATGGTGGCCGCGCCATCATGGACCTCGCCAATCTTGTGGGAAATGCCGGTATAGAATAACACGCGCTCTGTTGTCGTGGTTTTACCCGCGTCAACGTGAGCGCAAATGCCTATATTGCGGTATCGATCAATTGGTGTCTTACGAGCCACAACGTTATCCCATCAACCAGCTGCACACGAACCCTAGAAACGGTAGTGCGAGAACGCCTTGTTGGCTTCAGCCATACGGTGAACATCTTCACGCTTCTTAACCGCATTGCCTTTGCCCTGCGAAGCATCGATGATTTCACCTGCTAAACGCTGGCGCATAGACTTCTCGCCACGCTTACGCGCGTGCTCTACCAACCAGCGCATAGACAGCGCGATTCGGCGAGCAGGACGCACTTCAACGGGCACCTGGTAAGTAGCACCACCCACACGGCGAGACTTAACCTCTACCATGGGAGCAATGTTTTCCAGAGCTTCGTCGAATGCTTCAATGGGATCTTTGCTTAAACGCTCCTGAACGATATCCAGCGCGCCATAAACGATGGTTTCAGCGACAGATTTCTTACCGCTGATCATCACGTGATTCATAAATTTCGCCAGGGTTACATTCCCAAACTTGGGATCTGGCAGTACTTCGCGTTTTGCGACTACGCGTCTTCTTGGCATGGTTTTGCCCTTCTCTCTTCAGGTTTACCCAAACACCACCTGCCACGTTAGCGGGGGAGGCAGAGGTTTGGCCTTACTTACATTGTTTGTGTCGTTTGCTTGGTTGCGCTTGCTTACTTGGGACGCTTGGCACCGTACTTAGAGCGACCGTTTCTGCGATCTGTCACCCCTGAGGTATCCAGGCTGCCACGTACCGTGTGATAACGGACACCGGGCAAATCCTTTACACGACCGCCACGAATCAGCACTACACTGTGCTCCTGCAAGTTGTGGCCTTCACCACCAATGTATGAGGAAACCTCATAGCCATTGGTCAGGCGCACACGGCAGACTTTACGCAGTGCAGAGTTTGGCTTCTTAGGTGTCGTGGTGTAAACGCGAGTACAAACACCGCGGCGCTGTGGACAGCTTTGCAGTGCAGGAACGTCGCTTTTGTCGACCTTGCGCTTCCTAGGCTTACGAACCAATTGGTTGATCGTTGCCATCTAGTCAAAAACTCCAAAATTGTATGTTTCACACGGCTTATGGCCGGGTGGCCTCTCTGTTGGCTGGTACTTGTGCATCGGCTAAAAGCTGCTTGCACGGGAGTACCCCTTGAAAGAGGAGGCGGCATTCTATAGATGGGGCGGATTTGAGTCAACCTGTTCTGTGGCCTCCGGGGTAAATCTTGGCCGGCTTACTAATTAGATCGTAGGTAGAACCCATCGCAGGGAAAAGACTCCGTGATCAGTCGCTCCTAGTTAATCGCTTGGTGATCACGGAGTCTTTTCCCTGCGCTTGGCATCGTGCTAGGAACGATCGATCAAGTTAGGCGAAATTTTCCTCTGAGAAAACCCACGCTTAGCGCGATTCTCAAAGATCGGCTATGCCGCAGAATAGCGCGATCTTTCCTCTACCCAAGCGGTTTGAGCGCTGAAGCTCTGCTCGATCAGGGCCTTGTCTGTGAAAGGGTTCCCACCAAGCGATTAACGAGGAGCGACTGGGGACGCTTTCACAGACAAGGCCCCGAACAAACGCTCTATCAGCACTCAAAGCGTAAAAAAGGGCGGTGAGGTAACCCCACCGCCCTTTGATATGAGCTAGCTATGCAGAGAAGAGGCTACTCGCTATCAGCCTGCAAAGCCTCAGTCAGCGCCGCTTCGATCTCTTGAGCTGATACCACCACCTCAGATTGTGCTTCGCGCGATTTCTTGCGCTCGGCATGATAGGCAAGACCAGTACCTGCAGGAATCAAACGTCCAACCACAACGTTCTCTTTCAGGCCACGCAAGTAGTCGCGCTTGCCCGTTACGGCAGCCTCAGTAAGCACCCGGGTTGTCTCTTGGAACGATGCCGCAGAGATGAAGCTCTCTGTGGCAAGAGATGCCTTGGTGATACCCAGAAGTTCTCGTGCACCCGCTGCAGGCACGAGGTTTTCGGCCTGAAGGCGTTCGTTCTCTTCCAGCAATGTGGTGTATTCCACTTGCTCCCCTTTGATGAGGTTGGAATCGCCCGACGAGGTAACGATAACCTTACGCAGCATCTGACGAACAATCACCTCGATGTGCTTATCGTTAATCTTCACACCTTGTAGGCGGTAGACTTCCTGGATCTCGTTAACGATGTACTTAGCGAGCTCTTTGATACCCTTAAGACGCAGAATATCATGCGGGCTTGGCGGGCCTTCAGACACTACTTCACCCTTCGCGACACTCTCACCCTCGAACACAGACATATGACGCCATTTGGGGATCAATGCTTCGTAGTGATCGGAACCATCTGCCAACGGCTTGCCATCAGTGGGCGTTATGATCAAGCGACGCTTACCTTTGGTTTCCTTACCAAAGCTCACGGTGCCTGAAATCTCAGCCAAAATGGCAGGCTCTTTCGGCTTGCGTGCTTCAAACAAGTCAGCAACACGCGGCAGACCACCCGTGATATCACGCGTCTTAGAACCTTCCTGTGGGATACGTGCAATAACATCACCCGCGCCAATCTTGGCGCCATCTTCCATACTCACCAATGCATGTGGCGGCAAGAAGTAGTGCGCAGGAACATTGGTACCCGCAAGGAAAAGCTCCTTACCCTTACCATCTACCAGAGTCACAGCTGGGCGTATATCTTTGCCCGCAGCGGGACGCTCTGCAGCATCAATGACGGAGATGTTAGAAAGGCCCGTTAAATCGTCGGTTTGACGCTTAATAGTAATACCTTCTTCCATGCCGCTAAATTTCACTGTACCCGCTACTTCTGTAATGATTGGGTGCGTGTGCGGATCCCAATTCGCAACAACAGAACCAGCGGTTACTTCGGCGTTGTCCTTCACTTTCAATACTGCACCGTAAGGAAGCTTGTAGCGCTCTCGCTCTCGGCCGCGAAGGTCAAGAACCGACAACTCACCGGAACGGCTAACTGCCACCAGATCACCATCGTTCTTTTCAACTGTCTTGAGGTTATGAAGACGAACAACACCGTCATTCATTACTTCAATGTTGTCTTGCGCAGTCGCTCGAGACGCCGCTCCACCAATGTGGAATGTGCGCATTGTCAGCTGAGTGCCGGGCTCACCAATAGACTGAGCAGCGACGACACCTACCGCCTCACCCATGTTGATGCGATGTCCACGGGCCAAATCACGGCCGTAACAGGCCGAACAGATTCCATGGCGTGTTTCACAGGTGATCGGCGAGCGAACCTCGACCTCATCGATACCCATTTCTTCCAGACGGGTGATCCACAGCTCGTCTAGCATTGTGCCAGCGGTAATCGCGATCTCATCTTCGGTGCCGGGCTTAATAACATCTTTAGCGACTAACCGACCTAAAACACGATCGCCCAGCGATTCGATGATGTCACCGCCGTCGATCACAGGCGTCATCAGAAGACCGTAATCAGTACCACAATCTTCTTCAGTAACAACAAGATCCTGAGCAACATCAACCAAACGACGTGTCAGGTAACCCGAGTTAGCCGTTTTCAGTGCCGTATCCGCCAAGCCCTTACGAGCGCCGTGCGTAGAGATAAAGTACTGCAGTACACTCAAACCTTCACGGAAGTTAGCGGTAATGGGCGTCTCAATAATAGAGCCATCCGGCTTTGCCATCAGACCACGCATACCGGCCAGCTGACGAATCTGAGCCGGGGAACCACGAGCGCCAGAATCTGCATAAATGAACACAGAGTTAAAAGAAGACTGCGTTTCATCTTCGCCGTCACGGTTTACTACCGTCTCAGTAGACAGCCCTTCCATCATAGACTTGGAGACCAAGTCGTTGGCCCGCGACCAAATATCGATCACCTTGTTGTACTTTTCACCCTGCGTCACGAGACCCGCGGAATACTGATTCTCAATTTCCTTCACTTCAGCTTCAGCGCGATCGATCAGCTCAGCCTTTTGGTCAGGAATGACAAAATCGTTCACGCCAATCGATGAGCCAGAACGCGTGGAATACTCGTAGCCGGTGTACATCAGCTTATCTGCAAAAATAACTGTCGCCTTCAAACCAACAACGCGATAACACTGATTGATTATGCGCGAGATGGCTTTCTTCGCCATATTCTGGTTGACCATATCGAAGGCAATACCCTCCGGAACAATCTCCCAAAGCAATGCACGACCAACAGTAGTTTCAGCAATGAAGGTACGCTCATTCGTGTCGCCCTCATCGGTATTGACCTTCTCTGTTACACGCACTTTCACGCGCGCTTGCAGGTGCACATGCCCTCCCACAAATGCACGGTGAATTTCCGAAACATTGGCAAACAACGTTCCTTCACCCTGCGCGTTAACACGCTCGCGAGTCATGTAGTAAAGACCCAACACAACGTCCTGAGACGGAACAATAATGGGCTCTCCACTTGCTGGCGAAAGAATATTGTTAGTGGACATCATCAAAGCCCGCGCTTCGAGTTGAGCTTCCAGCGTTAGGGGTACGTGTACCGCCATCTGGTCACCATCGAAGTCAGCGTTGTACGCGGCACAGACCAGAGGATGAAGCTGAATAGCTTTACCTTCAATCAGCACAGGTTCAAACGCCTGAATACCAAGGCGGTGCAGTGTTGGCGCTCGGTTCAAGAGCACAGGGTGCTCGCGAATCACTTCAGCAAGAATATCCCAAACTTCTGGCGGCTCGCGCTCTACCATCTTCTTGGCAGCTTTAATTGTCGTCGCCAATCCACGCGCTTCCAGCTTGCCGAAAATGAACGGCTTGAACAGCTCAAGCGCCATTTTCTTGGGCAGACCGCATTGATGCAGCTTCAGCGTTGGCCCAACCACAATGACAGAACGACCGGAGTAGTCGACCCGCTTACCCAGCAAGTTTTGACGGAAACGACCCTGCTTGCCTTTGATCATGTCGGCCAATGACTTCAATGGACGCTTATTCGAACCCGTAATTGCACGACCGCGACGACCGTTATCAAGCAGCGCATCCACCGACTCCTGCAACATGCGCTTTTCGTTACGCACAATAATGTCAGGGGCGTTCAAATCGAGCAGGCGCTTAAGGCGGTTGTTGCGGTTAATTACGCGGCGATAAAGATCGTTCAAATCAGATGTCGCAAATCGACCACCGTCGAGGGGCACCAGTGGACGAAGGTCTGGCGGCAACACCGGCAATACGTTTAGCACCATCCACTCTGGCTTGTTACCAGAATTTGCAAACGCTTCCATCAACTTCAATCGCTTAGATAGCTTTTTGATTTTAGTTTCTGAGTTTGTCGCTGGGATTTCTTCACGCAACGTCGCGATCTCCTGATCCAGCTCAAGCTGCATCATGAGATCCTGAATGGCTTCCGCACCCATTTTGGCAGAGAACTCGTCGCCAAATTCTTCCATGGCTTCGTAGTACTGCTCATCTGACAAGAGCTGGCTTTGCTCAAGCGTCGTCATACCAGGGTCGGTAACAACATAGGATTCGAAGTACAGTACGCGCTCAATGTCACGAAGTGTCATATCTAGCAGCAGGCCAATACGCGACGGCAGAGACTTCAAGAACCAGATGTGCGCTACCGGGCTAGCCAACTCAATGTGTCCCATGCGTTCACGACGCACTTTAGCCAACGCAACCTCAACACCGCACTTCTCACAAATAACACCACGGTGCTTAAGGCGCTTGTACTTCCCACACAAGCATTCGTAATCCTTCACAGGACCAAAAATTTTGGCACAGAACAACCCATCACGCTCAGGCTTGAACGTACGATAGTTAATAGTCTCTGGCTTTCTAACTTCACCAAACGACCAAGAGCGAATGAGCTCCGGAGATGCCAAACCAATACGAATGGCGTCAAATTCGTCGTTTTCTCCCTGGGACTTCAATAGATTCAGTAAGTCTTTCAAGGCTTTTCCTCCACGAGGTTTTGTTTCCAGGCAGTGTGTGGCGCTATGCCAGCACACTCACCCACGAGTCTAATGTTTCGTTCTGTTATTCGTTTTCGAGCTCTATATCGATACCCAAAGAACGTATTTCCTTCACCAACACATTAAAGGACTCGGGCATGCCCGGCTCCATGCGATGATCACCATCGACAATGTTTTTGTACATCTTGGTTCTACCGGCGACGTCATCAGATTTCACTGTCAGCATTTCCTGCAGCGTGTAAGCCGCACCGTATGCTTCGAGGGCCCATACTTCCATTTCACCGAAGCGCTGACCACCAAACTGTGCCTTACCACCCAGCGGCTGCTGAGTTACTAGACTGTAAGAACCGGTTGAACGCGCATGCATCTTGTCATCAACCAAGTGGTTGAGTTTAAGCATGTACATATAACCTACCGTAACTGGGCGTTCGAAAGCCTGTCCGCTACGTCCGTCATACAGCGTAAACTGACCGCTTTCTGGCAAGTCTGCCAGCTTTAGCAGATCCTTGATGGATTCCTCAGCAGCACCATCGAAAACAGGTGTAGCCATTGGGACCCCGCCTGAAAGGTTATGCGCGAGTTCCAACACCTCTTCGTCGCTAAACGATTTGATGTCTTCCAGTCTCCCAGCGCCATTATTGTAAATGGCCTCGAGGAACTTACGAACTTCAGCAATCTTCTTCTGCTCTTTGATCATGGCGTCGATCTTGTCACCAAGACCTTTGGCCGCCATACCAAGGTGAGTTTCAAGAATCTGGCCTACGTTCATACGCGAAGGCACACCCAGTGGGTTAAGTACAATGTCGACAGGCTCGCCGTTTTCATCATAAGGCATGTCTTCAACCGGCATGATGACCGAGATAACACCTTTGTTACCATGGCGGCCAGCCATTTTGTCGCCAGGCTGAATGCGGCGCTTAATGGCAAGGTAGACCTTAACAATTTTTAAAACACCCGGTGCGAGATCGTCGCCGCTTTGCAGTTTACCTTTCTTGTCTTCAAAACGATCTTCAAGAAGCTGTGACTGCTCATCGAGCTGACGCTGTGCAGAAGCAAGAGCCTCATTAATATCAGCATCGGCCAGCTTGAGCTTGAACCACTGCTCGCGCTCAAGTTCTGCCAAAACAGCTGGCGTGAGCGCAGTACCTTTACTCAAACCAGCACCGCTCACAGTAGACTTGCCTTTCAGCAAGCTACCCAGGCGCGCAAAGGTGGCCTCTTCGAAGATTCGATATTCTTCTTTTAGGTCTTTACGGTACTGATCCAACTGATGCTTTTCGATTTGCAACGCACGCGCATCTTTTTCAAGACCGTCACGCGTAAACACCTGAACATCGATGACCGTGCCCTTGGTGCTGGTAGGCACACGCAGGGAGGTATCTTTCACATCAGACGCTTTCTCACCAAAAATGGCGCGTAGAAGCTTTTCTTCCGGCGTAAGCTGGGTCTCGCCTTTGGGCGTTACCTTACCCACAAGAATATCGCCCGCTTCAACTTCAGCACCGATATACACAATGCCCGACTCGTCCAGCTTCGCCAGTGCGCTTTCGCCAACGTTAGGGATGTCACCAGAAATTTCTTCTGAGCCCAACTTGGTATCACGAGCGATGCAGGTCAACTCCTGAATATGGATCGTAGTGAAGCGATCTTCTTTCACTACCCTTTCAGACACGAGGATGGAATCCTCAAAGTTGTAGCCGTTCCAAGGCATAAACGCGATGCGCATGTTTTGGCCCAAAGCCAATTCACCCATATCAATCGAAGGACCGTCGGCAAGAATGTCGCCGCGAACTACCGCATCACCCTTCTTCACGATAGGACGTTGATTAATGCAAGTGTTCTGATTAGAACGCGTGTACTTAATCAGGTTATAGATATCGACTGGCGCTTCATCAACACCTACATCTTTATCGTTAACGCGTACCACGATACGGCTGGCATCAGCAGAGTCGATAACACCTGAGCGCTCAGCAACCACACATACACCGGAGTCAGCGGCAACGTAGCGCTCCATGCCCGTTCCTACCAGAGGCTTATCTGCCGCCAATGTCGGCACCGCCTGGCGCTGCATGTTCGAACCCATCAAAGCACGGTTCGCATCATCGTGCTCAAGGAACGGAATCAACGCAGCAGCAACAGAAACAACCTGCTTTGGTGAAACGTCCATGTAATCAACACGCTCAGGAGGCATCACGGTAAATTCGTTCATGTGACGCACAGCAATAAGATCGTCAACGAACTTCATGTTCTTATCAATTGTTGCCGACGCCTGAGCAATGACATGCTCTGCTTCGTTAATAGCCGACAAAAATTCGATCTCATCGGTCACCTTGCCGTTCACCACCTTACGATAGGGGCTTTCAAGAAAACCGTAATCGTTGGTGCGGGCGTAAGTGGCCAACGAATTAATCAGACCGATATTTGGCCCTTCCGGGGTTTCAATAGGGCATACACGTCCATAGTGGGTTGGGTGCACATCTCGCACCTCAAAACCAGCTCGCTCGCGTGTCAAACCACCGGGCCCAAGCGCAGACACACGACGCTTGTGCGTCACTTCCGATAGGGGATTGTTCTGATCCATAAACTGAGACAGCTGACTGGAGCCGAAGAACTCCTTCACTGCAGCAGATACTGGCTTGGCATTGATAAGATCTTGCGGCATCAAGCCTTCGCTCTCAGCCATAGAAAGACGTTCTTTCACAGCACGCTCAACACGAACAAGACCAACGCGGAATTGGTTTTCCGCCATCTCACCAACGCTACGAACGCGACGGTTACCCAAGTGATCGATATCATCAACGATACCTTGACCATTACGAATATCGACCAGGGTCTTAAGCACATCTACGATGTCTTCGCGATCCAGTACGCCGTTGCCCGTCGCAGATTCACGGCCTAAACGGCGATTAAACTTCATACGACCTACCGCAGAGAGATCATAGCGATCAGCTGAGAAGAACAGGTTTTGGAACAGGTTCTCGGCAGATTCCTTCGTCGGTGGTTCGCCTGGGCGCATCATCCGATAGATTTCAACCAGTGCTTCCAACTCGTTGCGCGTTGAATCCTGACGCAAGGTATCGGAAATAAACGGGCCACAGTCGAGTTCATTGGTATAGAGCGTGGCTATTTCCGTAACACCAGCTTCAGCTAGCGCAGTCAATGCCTCCTCACTAAGCTCGGTATTGCATTCGACAATAACTTCGCCGGTATCTTTATTGACAATATTTTTTGCCAACGAGCGGCCGTGCAAGTACTCCGTTGGAATTTCCAATTCAGTAACTTTAGCTTCTTCCAGCTCTCGAATGTGTCTAGCAGTTACACGTCGGCCCTGCTCTACAACTACCTTCTTGCCAGCTTTAATATCGAAAGCAGCAACGTCTCCACGCAAACGCTCGGGGATAAGCGTCATGGTGAAGTTGCCATCCTTGTCGGCTTTAAACGTGTTCACGTCATAGAACATTTCAAGAATTTCTTCGGCCTCGTAGCCAAGCGCGCGAAGCAGGATAGTCGCGGGCAACTTACGGCGACGGTCGATGCGTACGTACACCATATCCTTTGGATCGAATTCAAAATCCAACCATGACCCACGGTAAGGGATGACACGCGCAGAGTAGAGAAGCTTACCTGACGAGTGTGTCTTACCTTTGTCGTGATCGAAGAAAACGCCAGGAGAGCGATGGAGCTGCGAAACGATGACACGCTCAGTACCGTTAATCACAAAAGTGCCGTTGTCTGTCATGAGAGGAATTTCTCCCATGTAAACTTCTTGCTCTTTAATATCTTTGATTGTTTTGTTCGCTGATTCTTTGTCGTAAATAATCAGCCGAACTTTCACTCTGAGAGAACATGAGTAAGTAACACCGCGAAGCTGACATTCGTTAACGTCAAAAACGGGCTTACCGAGCTTGTAGTCCACATACTCCAATGCGGCATTGCCACTGTAGCTAACTATTGGAAAGACCGACCTGAAAGCCGCGTGCAGACCATAGTCGCCTCGGCTATCCAAAGAGACACCCTGTTGGGTGAACTTTCGGTAGGAATCCATTTGAATCGCAAGAAGATACGGAACGTCCATTACCTTGGGCAGGACGCCGAAATCTTTACGAATGCGTTTTTTCTCTGTGTACGAGTATGCCATCAGTACTCCCCAGCGTGATTAGCGTTTATCGCCCTAGCGTTAGATAGTGGCGATCAACAAGCCCCTTTCGAGGCTATAAACGAACCGATTTTGATGAAGCAATCAGCCCGCAAAAATTCTGTTTTTTAAAGCGGGAAAAGGCCGGCGCGCAAAATGCACGCCAGCCTTGTCCATTCCGACCGAAGCCAGACATCTGCCGATGTTACTTAACCTCGGCTGAACCGCCAGCTTCTTCAAGCTGCTTCTTGACGTCTTCTGCTTCGTCTTTTGTCGCACCTTCCTTGATGGGAGAAGGAGCGCCGTCTACCAGACCCTTGGCTTCTTTCAAGCCAAGACCGGTGATTGCGCGTACAACTTTGATGACGTTTACTTTCTTCTCGCCAGCGGCGGTCAGGATAACGTCAAACTCAGTCTTCTCTTCGGCAGCACCACCAGCGTCACCGCCAGCAGCAGCTGGCGCAGCAGCTACGGCTGCAGCGGCAGTTACACCGAACTTCTCTTCCATCGCGTCAATGAGCTCAACGATTTCCATCACGCTCATATCTGAAATTGCTTCTAAAATGTCGTCTTTTGACAGAGCCATGCTCTTATCTCCTATCTAGCTGATTAAATATTCGCTGCAGAGGCTTATGCCGCCGCCTCTTTCTGATCGCGTACTGCTGCGAGTGTGCGAACCAGTTTTCCAGGTACTTCGTTCATTGTCTGAACCAGCTTGGTCGCCGGTGCTTTCATAACACTCATCAACATCGAGAGTGCCTGATCACGCGTAGGCAACTTAGCCAATACATCCAATTGTTCCGCACCCAGCATCTGGCCGCTTACCGCCAATGCCTTCACCTCAAACGCTTCGTTAGTTTTCGCGAAGTCTTTGAAGAGTCGTGCTGCTGCGCCTGGATCTTCCATAGAAAAACCAAACAGTGAAGGACCTGAGAGTGTGTCAGAGACACATTCGTATTCAGTACCTTCCAATGCTCGCTTGGCCAGTGTGTTCCGCACTACACGGAGTGTTACCTGGCTTTCGCGCGCGTCTTTACGCAGAGCAGTCATATTGTCCACAGTAACGCCACGTGAATCGGCGATTACTAGGGACAGAGCATTGGTGGCAGTCTCGTTAACTTCAGCTACGATCGCTTTTTTGTCTTCGAGTCCAATTGCCACTGGAATTACTCCTGGATTGCTAAGTTTAGGTAGCGCTACATCCATAGCACTGCCTCTTTTGCGTGGTGAACACATTCACCATCTGCGTAGGTCTAGCGCCTCTGGCATATGCCAGATTGACTACGATTAAACCCACCCCGCTTAAACACAAGCAAGGTTGGTACCTACGGTCTTTGATGGCCTTTAATCTCAGCTATATAGGGCTATGCCCTGTGCCTCGTCCAAAGACCTCAAAGTGGGTCGGTTTGGGCCTGTAAGCCCGCGCCAACCTACGTTACCTCCCATCCTTGGAAGGCGCTTGAGGAATCGCCCCTTGTGAGGGCAATTCGATCAAATATCTACCGACGCCTGGTCGATAACAATACCCGGCCCCATCGTGGTGCTCAGGCTAATTTTCTTCATGTAGATGCCTTTAGCAGCCGCAGGCTTGGCTTTTACTAAATCAGCCAATACCGCTTCAAGGTTGCCCTTGATGGCATCTAATTCGAAACTGATTTTGCCAATACCGCCGTGCACTATGCCGTTTTTGTCTGTGCGATATCGCACCTGACCGGCTTTGGCATTTTTAACGGCTGTTTCGACGTCGGGCGTTACAGTGCCTGTTTTAGGGTTTGGCATTAGACCACGCGGGCCCAGCACTTGGCCCAACTGGCCGACAACGCGCATCGCGTCTGGTGACGCAATCACAACATCAAAATCCATCATGCCGCCTTTTACCTGCTCGGCAAGATCTTCCATACCAACAAGATCAGCGCCTGCTGCTGTCGCTTTCTCAGCAGCGTCGCCCTGCGTGAATACAGCAACGCGAACATCAGAGCCAGTACCGTGCGGCAGGGTTGTCGCACCACGAACGGCCTGATCAGATTTGCGAGCATCGATGCCCAAATTAACGGCTACTTCAACTGTTTGGTTGAACTTCAGCGTCGAAAACTCTTTCAGAATGCTAACTGCTTCTTCGAGAGGATAGGCTTTCTCAGAATCGACCTTTTCTTTAAAGGCACGAACGCGCTTTGATAGCTTGGCCATGTTACTTCACCCCCTCTACTTCAATACCCGCGGAGCGTGCGCTGCCGGCGATAGTACGCACAGCCGCATCCATATCAGCTGCAGTTAAGTCTGGCCACTTTTGAGTAGCGATATCTTCCAACTGAGCACGGTTTACCTTGCCCACTTTGTTGGTGTTCGGCGTACCGGAACCTTTCTTAATCTTTGCCGCTTTCTGCAATAAAATCGATGCAGGTGGCGTCTTTTTGATAAAGGTGAAAGAGCGATCACCGTAAACCGTAATAACCACTGGAATCGGCAAGCCGGGCTCGGTGCCCTGCGTTTCGGCGTTAAACGCCTTACAGAATTCCATGATATTCACACCATGCTGACCCAGTGCGGGGCCTACCGGTGGGCTCGGATTTGCCTGACCAGCAGGCACTTGCAGCTTGATATAAGCTTCGACTTTCTTAGCCATATTAACTCTCCCGGGTACCAACGCTGTTTCAGCACATTGCGCCTACTCTAGCTCCCCATTCTTAAGTGACAGTTGGCGACTACTGCCGCCGTTTTAGTTGCAGGCCATAAGCCCGCGTTGGCTTAGGCCTTTTCGACCTGACCAAACTCCAGCTCTACTGGCGTAGAACGCCCG
Organism: Halioglobus sp.; assembly: GCA_045106775.1. Classification (GTDB taxonomy): domain Bacteria; phylum Pseudomonadota; class Gammaproteobacteria; order Pseudomonadales; family Halieaceae; genus Marimicrobium. Next base: position 1,332 of record JBGCFE010000067.1, on the reverse strand, counting down.
AAAATCAACACTGCTACATTCAGGCGACTTTTCTCGTAATTCACTTCTTCCACAACACCATTGAAATCGTTAAACGGCCCATCGACCACTCGCACCATTTCACCGGGCTCGAACAACGTCTTGGGCTTAGGTGCTTCGACACCATCTTCAACACGCTGCAAAATAGCTGCCGCTTCTTTTTCCGTAATTGGCGCAGGCGCCTCAGCCTTACCACCAATAAACCCAAGCACCCGGGGCGTCTCTTTAACAAGGTGCCATGTGTCGTCACCGAGCTCCATTTGCACCAGCACATAACCAGGGAAGAACTTGCGCTCACTGCGACGCTTTTGCCCGCCGCGCATTTCCACCACTTCTTCTGTAGGAACAAGCACTTCGCCAAAGCGATCCTGCATGCTGTGCAGCTCGATACGCTCTTTCAGGGCGGCCGCAACCTTCTTCTCATACCCCGAATAGGCGTGAACCACATACCAACGCATTGCCATCGGCTAAACCTTCTCTATTCGTTATGTGATCGCCAGTGATACAAGCCAGCCGAGGAAGGAATCCAAACCCCACAGCATCATTGCCACTAGCAATACGAAGCCCACCACTATGAGGGTGGTTTGTCTTGTTTCCTGACCTGTTGGCCATACTACTTTGCGAATTTCTGTTCGGGACCCTTTGACCAGATCCCAAAAGGCAATGCCTTTGGCCGTCTGCAAGGCGATTAAACCGGCAACGATTGCAATCGCAACTATTGCAAGCACCCGGTAAAGAAGTGACTGGTCGGAATAGTAGCTGTTGCCTATAACAGCAACTGCAACCAGAGCGGCGACTACAACCCACTTTACCGAGTCGAAGCGGCTTACTGTTGTTGTTTCTGAGCTCATCAACTAAACCTTGGACTACACCCTAACCAATACACTGAGCAAAACGGCAGACAACCACCCGTCGTTTAACTCCCTTTCAAGCTACCCTGCACACTCGGACCAAGTGGACCCTGAGTGGTGCATGCGGCCCCGCCATTAAATGGCAGGCCAGGAGGGAATCGAACCCCCAACCTGCGGTTTTGGAGACCGCTGCTCTGCCAATTGAGCTACTGGCCTAAACTAACTACCTAAACTAACAAGGGGGACAGCCTGATTCAGCCTGCCCCCCGGGTTCTCATGGAGAGATATAACAACTTTCTCCAGCCGCTTTACGGCCTGTTACTACTCGATGATTTTGGCTACTACACCAGCACCAACAGTACGGCCACCTTCACGAATCGCAAAGCGCAGACCTTCTTCCATCGCAATCGGCGCAATCAACGTCGCAACCATCTGCACGTTGTCACCTGGCATGACCATCTCT
>JBGCFE010000066.1:0-5724 GCA_045106775.1 Halioglobus sp. | reverse complement strand
AAAGCCGCAGAATGATCAGTTTGAATTGGATGGTAGAAGCATGTGGCAGGCGATTGCCAATGGAAGAAAAATCCCCCGGCAAGATCTAGTATTTTTTGCTTCAGAAACCCCTATCAAGGGCTCCTTTATGTTCACCGCGTTCAATGATAGCTGGAAGCTGGTGCAGGAGATTGAGCAATCCTTGCTCTCGGCTACGGTAACCAATTACCTGTTCGATATTTCGCAGGACCCCAATGAAACCAACAATTTGGCGTCTGCGCATCCAAAGGTAGTGCAAGAAATGGCGGGCGAAATTCAGTACTGGCGTACTTTGTATCCAGTTGCCGGCACGCGCAATGAGTTGGTGCCGCCGCCTGGCTGGCAGGCGCCTAAAGATTGGTCAACCTACCCGCGGCCTATTGCTGAAACGCAGTCAGTGTCTGCGCCGGGTATGCCACCTGAGTTTGCGTTACCCGCATTGGATTGGCAGCACGGTGATGCAGGCCGTTTGATTTACAATTGCGAACCTTACCGTGCGATTGGTGGCGGCATTTGTAAGAAAAAATAGTGCAAGAAAAAGAGAATGGAAGCGCGGGGGCGTTAATTGACGTGGCTTACTGTAGTCACTGTCTCCGCGTGGGCACATACGGCATCCCCAAGAGCCTTAGCTCCCGTCAGCACTTGAAGACTGTTCCAAATGCGCGTTGATCACGTTTAAAAAATCAAAACCATATTTGTCCAGCTTGCGCTCGCCCACACCGCTAATGCGCCCCATTTGTAGCGTGTTAGTGGGTAGCTCAAGACACATTTCCTTCAGGCTCTTGTCGTGGAAGATGACATAGGGCGGCACACCCTGTTCTTCTGCGAGTTCACGACGACATTCTCGTAGCGCCTCCCACAATGCGATATCAATGTCATCTGGCAGTGGCGTTTTGGTTTGCTGTTTGGCTGTTTTCTCACGTGTGTCTAGCCGTAGATCGATGGTTTCCTCACCGCGCAGTAGGGCGCGACAATTCTCTTCCAGACGCAACGCGCCGAAGCGCTCCAGATCGACACTGAGAAAGCCGCGCGCTACCAATTGGCGAAACACTGAGCGCCACTGGTTGTTATCCCAGGCGGCGCCCACACCAAAGGTAGGTAGAGTGTGGTGATCGAACTGCACGAGCTTGTCGGTCTGGGCACCTCTCAATACGTCTATGAGGTGATTTACACCAAACCGTTGCCCAGTGCGATAAACGGCGCTAAGTGCCATGCGTGCGGCCTCAGTGCCATCCCAGGTTGCGACCGGGCTGAGGCAGGTGTCGCAATTGCCGCAGGGTTCTTCCAGTGCGTCATCAAAATAGGCGAGCAGGGCTTGCCGGCGGCAGGTGGTGATCTCACATAGGCCAAGCATGGCGTTTAAGCGATGCTGCTCGGCTCGCTTGTGTTCTTCGCTACCGTCTGAGCCCGCCATCATTTGGCGCAGTTTGATGACATCTTGAAGCCCGTACACCATCCATGCGTCAGCAGCCTCACCATCGCGGCCTGCACGCCCGGTTTCCTGATAGTACGCTTCTACCGTTTTAGGCAGATCAAGATGCGCCACAAAGCGCACATCGGGTTTATCGATACCCATGCCAAAGGCGATGGTCGCGACGATAATGATGGATTCTTCACGCAGGAATCGCTGTTGATGCGAAGCGCGTAAGTCAGCTGGCAGGCCTGCATGGTAGGGGAGAGCATTGAACCCCTGTTTCATCAACCAGTCGGCGGTGTCTTCGGTTTTCTTACGTGACAGACAGTAGACAATACCCGCACTCTGCGCGTGCTCATCTTTCAGGAACTTCAGCAGCTGATTGCGGGGATTGTGTTTGAGCGCAATCCGGTAGCAAATATTGGGCCGATCAAAGCCAGCGACATACTTTTGTGCAGACTCCAGCTGGAGCCGTTGGACAATTTCTGTGCGGGTTCGGGTGTCTGCAGTGGCCGTCAGTGCAATGCGTGGCACCTCTGGGAACTGTTCATGGAGAATGCCCAGCTGGAGATAATCGGCACGAAAATCATGCCCCCACTGGGAGACACAATGGGCTTCATCGATGGCGAATAGGTTGATATTGGCCTGAGCCAGCAGCGATAGGCAGTAGGGTTGCAAGAGGCGTTCAGGTGCTATGTAGAGAAGATCTAGCTCCCCAGCGATCAATTCTCGCTCGATCTTGGCGACTTGGTCAGCATCGAGGGTTGAGTTCAGGAAGCTCGCGCGAACCCCAAGCTGCTGTAGCGCGCTAACCTGATCTTGCATTAACGCGATGAGTGGGGATATCACGACTGCACAACCCGGTAGTGCTAATGCGGGAATCTGATAGCAGAGAGATTTACCGCCGCCGGTGGGCATGAGAACCAGAGCATCGCCTCCTGCGATGATGGTATTGATGATCTGCTCCTGCGCGCCGCGAAAATCGCTGTAGCCAAAGGTGTCTTGCAGGATGTTTTGGGCAGTGGTCATGGCGGGGGAGTATACCTCAGGGAAGGGCTGTCTTTGATAGCATAGGAAACATTCGCTCGCTTCCGATGGAAAGTGCTAGAATCTTTGTGATGCGCGCAGTGCGCAAAACGATGGAGTCCTGGCTATGGCCAAAACAGATGCAGAAGTTCACTTAGACAGTGTCAATCGTTTCATTGAAATGGCCAATGCCATGAAAGATGAAGGGATTAACATCAATGTTGTCTCAGGCGCGCTGATGACAGCGTCTGGTCTCTATGCGAGCTATGTTGCCGGTGGCAATGACGGTGGCCTTACTGAGTCAGGTGTCCAGAAGGTGTCGGAAGTCTACAAGCGTGAGTTAGAGCGTATTCAAAAAATTAAAAAGGACGATGGAGCGGTACCCGGATAGCACAGGGCTATTGTCTAGGTTAGCTTTATATCGTTGATTTGATCCAGAAAGTGGCCCGGTTTTAGGAGCGGCTTGAGCTCTTCTAGCGGCACGGGTTTGCTGAACAGATACCCCTGAATAACATTTGCATCGTTTTGACGTAAGAACCGGTACTGGTCGTGTGTTTCTACACCCTCCGCTACCAGGCTCAGGCGAAGACTTTTTGCCATCGCAATGATGGCAACAATCAGCCCGGTTTTGTCCTCGCTTTTGTCAAAATCAATCACAAAGCTTCTATCGATTTTGAGTTCATCCAGCGGGAAACGGCTCAGATAGCTGAGTGATGAGTAGCCTGTGCCAAAGTCATCAACCGAGAGCTTCACACCCATGTCTTTCAGGGTCTGGAAAGCGCTGATGGTGCCGTCTGTGCCATCCATCATAATGCCTTCGGTTAGTTCCAGCTCAAGCCGTTTAGGTTGACAGCCGCTGTCCGCAAGGGCATTACTCACACGTGAAGTGAAAGTGTGGTCAAACTGAAGCGCAGAAACATTGACCGAAACCTTTGGCAGGTCATAGCCTTCTTTCAGTAACTCCATCATCTGTCTGCAGGCCTCTTGTATCCCCCAGTCACCCAGTGCGCTAATCAGGCCAAGTTCTTCAGCCAGAGGAATGAACTTGAACGGCGGCACCAGTCCACGCTCAGGATGCTCCCAGCGCATGAGGGCTTCTGCGCCCACGACTTCGCCATTGGAAGTATCGACTTGCGGCTGGTAGTGTAATACCAGCTCGTTGCGGTCAATCGCTTTGCGAAGCTCGTTTTCTAGCGTTAGTCGTTCAACGCCAGCTTCATCCATATCGCTGGTGTAGAACAGGTAGCTGTTCTTGCCAGCACTCTTTGCAGCGTACATGGCGGTGTCCGCTGCCTTAAGCAATTCATCAACACTTTCGGCATCAAGCGGCGCCAGAGCAATGCCGACGCTTGGTGTTACCACCAGTTCATGGCCTTCGATGGTGATGGGGTGTGTTAACGAGTCGATCACCCGTTGTGCCACTACTGCGGCCGATGCTGCATTGTCCAGACTGTTGAGGACAACCGTAAACTCATCGCCGCCCAGTCGCGAGACATCGATCTCAGATCCTGCTTCTGCATAGTGGCCTATCAAGTCGCTATCGCGCACACAGCGGGCCAGCCGCTTGGCTACCTCCCGCAGCAATAAATCACCCGCGCTATGCCCCAGAGAGTCATTGATGCGTTTAAAGTTGTCCAGATCAAGAAAAAGCAGCGCCAGTGTTTCCTTGTTGCGTTTTGCCATGCGCAGCAATAAATCTAACTGTTCGGTAAACAACCGCCGGTTGGGCAGGGCGGTGAGGCTGTCGTAGTAGGCCAGCTTGCGCAGTCTATCCTTGGTTTCGGTGACTTCCTTAACAGCGCGGTTGAGCTCGTCATTGCGTTTTGATAGCTGGGAGGTGCGCTCTTCAACTTTCATACTGAGGAGCTGGTGATCTACGTCCATTTTGGTTTTGTAGGTGTTGAGGCCACCAATAATTGTATTGAGAAGCGTTACGATATCTTTGAATTCGCCTTTGGTTTCGAGGCCTCTTGTTTCCACTGGCCGGCCCGCGGCGATATCGTCTGCCATGCGCACAATAGTCTTGAAAGGCGCTGTTATGCGGCTTGTGGCAAAGCGGCTGGCCACTAGACAAAACACCACAAACCCTAGGCTGTAGAGCGCCAGGCGGCTGGCCTTTGGCAATATGTCAGCCCACAGCAGTGCCCGACTAACGCCGGCCTGCATGTAGCCCATCACATGAAGGCTGGTAACGTTCTGCGGCTGAACCAAGGTTTGTACAAATTGACCGCGGCCGAGGTTGGGCTCGTTGGGATTTAAACGTGAAAACACCGGGACGGTGACGTCCCAAATTAGATCGCTTGCGCCCATATCAGCCAGCGCGCTGTACTGATCTGGCAGCTCACGCCCGCTTTGGGCTATCACCCCCACTTCGGCCACCGATACGCCCTCCCGTAACACCGTGAGCGATTCGAGTGAATGATTAGTAATGCCACGCTGCTGAATTTGGGTGAAACCGGTTCCAGCAGGCCCCCGAATAGCCGAGTAACTGATGGCGGGGGAGAGTTCAAGGATTCGCTGTAATTCGGCGGCAAGCGACTGTGCGTCGCGGTTGTAAACGGCGATTTGTAGCAGCGGCTTTGACGCTACCGCATGGGAAACGTCACGGACCAGGTGCTGCCTTGCAGCGGTGTACTCACGGTGCAATGAGGTGGTCAAAAAGAGAGTTGCGGCGAGAATGGCTGTGATTGCCACCATAGCGTTGATTTTGCCGGCGATAGTCATGGTAAGACACTTCCATGCACAGTCGCTCTTTGTCCAACACAGGGTTGGTTAATCATGTACGTCAATGGCATATGCTGCCCCCCTACCTGTTGGCGGCTTCTGTGACCGCAATCAGGATTTTAGCAACGGGTTGATTCGCTTAGCTGTATTTTGCAGCCGCGCCGCGGATTCTGAATTACAGCAGTTTATGGCGTCTTCAGAAAAGGCGTGTAATTGCCAAAAGCGTGGCCAACCCAATAGGAGAAATTAGCATGCCAGCGTTCGCGCGTGCAATCGTGCATAGTGCCGCTAAAAATGCAGCGATCCGATTGTGCTATGCGGCCAGGCAAACCACCTTAAGCGGGTTGGCGTCGGTCAGCGAGAACTCGCCGATCATGGGTGATGAGGAGACCGTTAACCGTTAGGGGGAATGACACCGCCTGACCGCTGCGGCGGTCAGTTGGACTGCGGTTGGCCAGAGGGTATGAAGGATTTCCGTTACCCCGGCCATACTTTTTGTCATCTTCAGACACGTAAGTACGTGCGGCTACGGTAAACACGTA